>NZ_RHOW01000069.1 GCF_003946215.1 Lapidilactobacillus mulanensis | reverse complement strand
AATGAAAAGGAAGAATTAGTCGCTTAAATTATACATAAACGTGTCCGGATTCTTGACTCAGATCCAGTATTTGTTAAATAAATTGTTCTAAATTTTTTGTGATGGTTATTTATTCCAAAGAAATAGGACATAAAACAACATTATGATTTACGTCCAGTGGTATCTATGTTATTTTTTACTAAGTCAAATAGTGGTTTGTTCTAAATGCTCCTAAGCCAATATTTGGTACATCTTTTGTTAGACAGAAGTTCTAATTCTCTTTGTGTTGAACCAGTCAATATAAGTTGATGTTCTAACGACCAAATCTTCATAACTTGAAAGTGAGTTTGGAACACAAATTCTCGTTTTAGCAATGAATGAAAAGATTGAATTTGACTATTGTCATAGGGATAACCTTGTTTTGAATACGAGTGGACAATTTGATGTCTCTCAAGCAGTGTTTCAACTTCGTTACTTGTATATTGTGATCCCATATCCGAATGAATGAATACGGGTTTTTTAAAGTTTTCGAGTGCTTGATTAAGCGTCTTAACAACTAACTTTGCATCCATTTGGCGACTAACTTTAAAGGCAAGAACACGATGAGCCCTCGGCTCATAAACAGAACTAAGATAAACCCAAGTTCCTGGACGTAATTCTAGATAAGTGATGTCAGTACGCCATACACTTGCTTTAGGATGACGTTTAATAAAGTTAGGACGTTGTGAGTAATCGACATGGGTACCTGGTTTTTTGAATCTACGATTCATTAACGAATGAATTTTCATTTCTCTCATAAGACGAAAAACACGCTTAGGACCAATTTTAATGCCTAAACTTTTTAATGCCAGTGTTATTCGTGGATAGCCGTAAGCTTTATAGTTGTTTTGCCAAATCAACCTAATTTGTCTTTTTAATTTACTATAGGTACATTCGTGCAGACTAGGTTGGTGTTTTTTCCAGTGATAATAAGTACTTCGTGGCAGCTTCAAAGCAGTCAAAATAACAGACAAGCGGTGTTTAACCAGTTAGTCTTTAATAAAGGCAAGTCCATTTATTCGACCTAGCGCTTTCCCAGTAACACCGCCGCAGCTTTTAAAATTTCTAATTCCTCTTTAAGACGCTGATTTTCTTTTTGAAGTTGCTTAAACTCCTTAGCAGTCATTTCAGAACCATCAGCTAATTCAACTGATTTAGCAGCCTTAATCCAGTTATGAATGGCCGCTGGGGAAATGCCATATTCTTCTGAAAGAGAACGTACTGAACGTTTCTCTTCATGATGCATCTTCACGATACTTTCTTTAAATTCGTCGGTATATCGTTTCATTAAAAAAGCTCCTATCCTAAGTAATTTAATTATGACACATCTGTCTAGAATTAGATGTACCAAATACTAGGATAGGAGCATAACTCAATCGTGTTATTATCAATATTGACTTTACGTAACCTTTCCGGATATAAATGTATCTCTTATTAAAAAAATTCGCTAACCATCAATGATATTTCTAAGAGCACGATGTGTTCCTTATTCATACCATCGTTTCTTAAATCATTTATTTTATGAGGTTATAACTACTGGCTAAAACATATTAAATTACCGTGTATTCTGTAATGAATATATTTTCTAACTTCTTAATATCAAAAATTAAGCCATTAAAATACTCTTATCCAATGTCGTAATTCATCATATATCTGGCTGAATAAGATGTATTAAATACTACAGATAAGAGCATAAAATGATTGGTATTGTAATAATAGACGTCAATATATAGCTTCAAGAGTTTTTCAATCATCTATTAATAAAAGTGATCTATTTGCTAATTACTATTGATAAAATAATGAGTAAAGCCTATATTTAGACCGATAATTGTACTGATACCAGCAAGTAAAGCGAAGCCTTGACCGAATAAGAATAGTGTAAGGCAGACCACAATGTTTAACAGTACTTGGCCGAGTAGCAGGCCGAAGTGTTGCCCACAGTAGACAAAAACTTGAATGCAGCTGACATGTTTGTACTTAGCAGTTAAGGTGATATGCCAACTGCTAAGTAATGTACACCCTAGTAAAATTAGGATTAAGGCAGCTAGTGCGGTTTTAGATAAGGGTGATGTCATTTTAGCAAGTAACCAACAGTCTATTACTGTCAGAACTAAAATAAAACTACGTATAAAATCAAAACGATGCCGAGTTGTCTTAAACGTTTGCCAAAACGTTTGCCAAATATTTTTAGAGATTTGATCTTCTTGACGATATTGCATGACTAAATAGGCGGTTGTACGAGTGGAGGATACCAAAGTGACTAATGGCAAACTGGCTAATAACCACAAGTAATTTAGAACGACTAAACGTGGTATCCAGTGGATTAAGTTAACGAAACGATTAGAATATTTTGGCATCGTGTAATTATCCTTTCGTTCCAGCTGTTAAATTCATACCTTCAATAAAGTAACGTTGAGCAAAGAAAAATAGTAGTATCGTTGGCAATAGCACTAAGACAGCACCGGCCATTAAATAATGCCACTGTGTTGTTGACTGGTTCTTGAAGACTTGGAGTCCTATCTGCAACGTATATTGACGTTGATCCTTAATGTATAGTAAAGGGCCAAGAAAATCATTCCAAGCGCCATTAAAAGAGTTGATCGCAATGGTAATTAGAGCCGGTTTAGTCAAAGGAATCATGAGATGGCTCCAAATGTAGAGATGATTAGCACCGTCTAATTGAGCTGCTTCAATTAATTCGTTGGAAATAGAGAGATAAAATTGTCGCATCAAAAATATATTAAAGGCATTCCCAAAAAAAGAAGGAACAATTAGAGGTAAATAAGTTCCTACCCAGCCAATTTTAGAGAAAATAACGTATTGCGGGATCATTGTCACAAAACCTGGAATCATCATTGTCGATAATACCAAAGCAAACAAGATTCTCTTACCTGGAAAATTAAGTTTTGCAAAGCCATAAGCAATAAATGAATTTGCAAGAACATTACCAATGACCACACTACCGGCGATAATTAACGTATTTTTTGCGTAACTCCAAAATGGAAAACTGTTAATCGCCATTAGATAATTTTCCCAATGGATTGTTTTTGGAAAAAAAGTTGGCGGAAATTGCACAATCTCAGTCATTGGTTTAAGTGAGGTAAAGATCATCCATAATAAAGGTGTTAATAAGACGAGACTAATGCCACCTAGTAGTAGATAACTGCCAATTGTTTTAATAAAGCGAGTTCGTTGTTTGCTCGCTCCCTTTTTAGTGACAATGGGATTATGACTTAGACGTTGTACTTCAGTCGCCATTATTGATCACCTCCAGCATAATGAACCCAACGAGGAGCTAGTTTCAGATTAATCAAAGTCAAAACCAACACAATCATAAATAGAACCATTGACATAGCCATTGCATAGCCCATGTCAAAACCGACGAAAGCCTTATTCCACATGTGTAAATTGTAAAATAATAGAGAATTAGCAGGGCCACCTTGACCGTTACTGGTCATGACATAGGCTTCTTGAAAGATTTGAAATGAACCGATTGTACTGGTGATAACATCGTAAAAAATAATTGGCGTAATCATTGGTAAAGTGACATGGCGAAATTGTTGCCAAATACCAGCTCCATCTATTTCGGCAGATTCGTAAAGTTGAGTAGGGACGTTTTGCAATGTTGCTAAGTAAAGTAACATTGCACCGCCCGCACTCCAAAGTTTCATCATAATCAAAGCGGGTTTAGTCCAATTTGGATCAAATAGCCAAGATGGTCCTGTTATGTGGAACCAAGATAGGATGGTATTAATCAGTCCCGTAGATGGCGAAAGCAACTGCATCCATAAAATATAGACAGCAACACCTGATAGGACAGCAGGAAGATAAAAAATAGTGCGAAAGAAACGCATGCCAACCAATTTTTGGTTTAAAATAACCGCTAAAAAGATACTAAAAAGGGTTGTTAAAGGTACGTTAAATATCGTGAAGTAAGCTGTATTGTAAAGAGATTTCCAAAATAAATCGTCGTTTAAAAACATTCGTTTAAAATTATTAAGTCCAATAAAATTCATTTTAGAAGTTAAATTATAATCGGTAAAACTACCAATTAATGAAAATAACATTGGGCCAAACATAAAGAGAACAAAGCCGATGAGAAATGGTGCAACGAAAAAGAATCCCCAGCGTGCTTCTTGCTTTTGACGAAGTGATCGTTTAGTCATTTCAGCATTACCTCTTTTCAATTACTTGTGTTGTTTAACGAGATTTTCAACAGCAGTTTGCGCGTCTTTAAGTGCTTGCTTAGCTGATTTTTGGCCCAACAGTGCGGCATCAATTTGTTCATTAACAAGATTGTTATAATCTGGTGCGCTTAGTGGAATAGGTGTTAGAACAGTAGACGACATCGCTTGATCGGCTGTTTTATAAATCATTTGTCCAGTTTCATCTAATTGTTTACCGTTAATCAAATTAGTATTTGCTTTTTTATTGGCCATAATATCAAAACTGGCTGCACCAAATTTTTCTTGGACTTTATCTGACGTCAGGTATTTGATAAAATCTACAGATTCTTTGACATGTTTAGCACCAGTAGGAACTTCTAGTGTAAAACCGCCACCCCAAGTCTTATGACCGGAGCCTTTTTGGAATTCAGGAAGTTGGATAACTCCAAATTCGAAGTCCTTAGGGGCATTTTCTTTAATTGATGTATAGTAATTAATGTTTTGTGCACGCATTGCTACTGTACCTGATAAGAATGGATCTGCGACACCGGAACCAAATTCTGCCTCTAAGCGATTAATAGTTTTCTTGCCGTAATATTTTTGAGCGTCAAGAATCCACTGTAAAGCTTTTCGCTTATTCTTTGTATCTATCTTGACTTGATTCTTGTCATTAAACCAACTTGTACCACCGTCAGCATTTAATGCCCAAACTTGGGTATCAAGACTCCATAATGGATAAAAGCCAATGCGAGTAAAAGTATCGTCTTTTTTGATGTCAAGTGTACGTGCCACCGCGTCTAGTTCAGACCAAGTTTGTGGCAAATCTTTATCAGTCAAACCAGCATTTTTAAATATTTTTTTATTATAGAAGATAACTTGTGTATCTGTATTAAACGGCAGACCGTAAGTTTTATTTTGATATTGCGTTGTTTTAAAAAGTTGAGAGTAGAAACGTTTATTAATACCTTTGTCTAAGTATTTGGTAATATCAGTTGCTTGTTTTGCATCAGCCCGTTGTGCAACAGAGTTAATATCTTGAACAATTACGTCAGGTGGATTACCAGCTGTAATTGCAGACAAAGATTTTGTCCAAATATCGCCCCAAGGCTGATAACTATATTTTATTTTCACTTTATCTTGTGATTCATTGTAGTCTTTGATAATTGATTCAATGACCTCGCGTCGGGCGCCCGAACCCCAGAAAGACCAAAAGTCTAAGGTAACTTTTTTACTACTCTTTACGTTAGTGGTGGTGTCCTTATCAGCATCAGCGGTCTTTTTGCCACATCCTCCCAATAATACAAGACAAGCCAAGACCGCAGTTAAAATTAAGCCAACTTTCTTCATAATAAAATATTCCTCCTTAAAATAAACATAACGTTATGAATTGAACATAACAAAGTCAAATAAAATAATCAATCATAATCAATGTTATCAATAACAAAAAATTATATATAAGAATAAAAATATTACTTCATTATTAATAAGAAAAAATTATAATATTGTCAGTTAAGGTTGTCTAAATAGGTTGATAGAGAAATTTGCTTTCTAATGTTTACACTATTCAATAATCTGAATCATCAAAATGTCTTTATTATCCGAAAGTTCAATGACTAGTTTGTCTTCGTCTACATCTTTAGGAACGGTT
>NZ_RHOW01000068.1 GCF_003946215.1 Lapidilactobacillus mulanensis | reverse complement strand
AAATCCCTCCATAGTTGTTAGATGAATTATTGTATTTCATCTGACAACCATAAAGGGATTATCGCATAAGACCTTATTTTGGGACGGTTGGCTTTTTATTACTTTATAAGCGAATCGAAAACGGTCGACTTCAATGGCCGACTGATCAGAATGCACTCCGTAAATTAAATTCTAAACAGTTGGCACAATTGCTCAGTGGTTGGTCATTAGACACGACAACTCATCAAACGTGTCCGTATGGACATGAAAGAAGAAAAATAGCTACACCCAAATTAGTGTAAGACGTGGTAAACTCAATTCAACAAATACGGATTGAGTGGATAAAGATAATGACACCCGAAGAAGAAATTATGGCGCTACGTAAGCAAGTTGCGGAACTAACTGAAATGGTTGTATACTTGACTAAAAAAATTTACGGTCAGAAATCAGAACAAATTGATCCTAACCAACTGGCACTATTAGAAGGTAATGACGGTGTTTTTATCACGCCAGAGCAACCTGGTCAACAAAGTGACGCCAGATCAAGTACCGGCAAAGAAAAAGCGCAAAAAGACACGGCAAGAAACCCTAAGTCGTGATTTACCAGTAAGAGAAATGGTTATTGATCTACCGACGCAACAATGTGCCTATGGGCACGAGTTGATACCGTTGGGAAAAAGTTTGTTCGTGAAGAGGTGCATTTCATTCCGGCCAAACTTTATTGGGAACATATTTATATGTAAACCTATAAGTGTTCCGAGTGTGAGCTTGAAGATGGCGGCGCTCATTTGGTGCAGGCTCAGACGCCAGCCGCTTTAATTCCGCACAGTCTCACGTCAGCTTCATTGGTCGCGGAGATCATTCATAAAAAATTTTTATTGGCAACACCACTATACCGCCAGTTAGCAGATTGGCAGCGCTTGGGTATCGTGTTATCAGAGGCAACGATCTCAAATTGGATCATCAAAACGAGTCAGTTGGTCGAACCCATTTATAACTTATTACAGCAGCGGCTCAATAGCCAACGTTATTTACAGGGTGATGAAACACCGATGCAGGTGTTACGCGAGCCTGGTAAAACAGCGGCTGCCAAATCATATATGTGGGTGGCAAGGACGGTGAAACAAAGTCCGCAGCAAATCATTTTCTATGCTTATGGCAATACACGTTCAGGAACTTTTGCGCAAAAGTTATATCAGAACTTTACGGGAATCCTGCAGTGTGATGGTTATGGTGGCTATAATCTGCTAGAGAATAGCGTTACCCGGGTCGGTTGTTGGGCGCATGTACGTCGTAAATTTTACGATGCCGCTCAAGTTAATGGTGAGCTGATTAATAGTGTTCCCTTGAGGCTAATTGGCGAGATGTTCACCTTGGAACGTCAATGGCAACACTTTTCACCCCGGGTGCGTCAATTACTAAAGCGCTTCTGGAAGTGGATCAATTTAGCCGAAGTGTTGCCTAAATCACGTTTAGGTAAAGCCATTACTTATGCGATCGATCAACGATTTACTTTAGAGCGACTAATTAATATTGGCCAAATGGACTGGAGCAATAACGCGGCGGAGCGCAATATGAAGAGCCTGGTGATTGGTCGCAAGAATTGGCTTTTCAGTACCAGTCAAGCGGGTGCAAGATCAACGGCGATTTGGTTAACTTTAGTTGAAAGTGCCAAAGTTAACGGGCTCAATCCGCGAGCCTATGTCACCTATTTATTAAAAGCAATGCCGCAACACCCTAGTTTCGCCGATCTGGCTCCGCTAGAGGATTATTTACCATGGAATTATCCAAGGAACATGCCAGTAAGCTGAAAGCATAGCATCAACAAGTAAGTTAGAGCCAAAAATAGTTGTATAACATAAAAGGCAAACCGATTTCTCAAAATTGATAAGTCGGTTTGCCTTTCTTAAACGGTGTATTATTTACTGCTTACGATTAAGTGATACAGGAACAATTTTTTCTGTAAGCACCCAATAACAGACCGACTATAAATAGCGTATCGGCCGCGGTATGATAGCCTCATCATAAGAAATGGTGAGGTGTTTTCTACCATTAGTCAAGGGAAAGTTGATATAATCAGCTTTCTTTTTTCTTTACCCAGATCAAAGCGGCAATATTGGTAGTAGCCAATCTAAAAATAGTATTTTAGGGTATATTAAATTGATCCCAGGTATTTTACGTTTGTGGCGCTGGGATTATAATAGAGCTAAATGAGCAATGATTTACTGTTCTGGCGTGAACGTCGTTGAATCATATGCCTCATTGTTTAAGATCAGGTGGCGCATGAGCCGGTTGAACTGACTCATTGCTGCGATGGCAATCTTCTTAGTCGTTTTCTTTTTGGACTGAGCGGATTGCTTTTTTCGTTTGTAGGTAGTACTGATCCGGGTCGGATGATATTGGGCTACTGATACGATATTCATAATCGCCTTGTAGAGGATCTTCCGCGCATAGGCGTTTCCGCGCTTACGGATATGCATACCAGCCTGATACTGACCAGACTCATAGAGGATCAAGTCAATGCCGATATAGGCATTGATGGCATTAGCGCTATGGAAGCGCCGGACATCGCCGAGTTCCGCAATCAAACATAATGCCGTCTTCTCACCAATACCGGGAATCGTCATCAGTAATTTAACTTCAGATAGATTCTTAGCCACATTGGCCATCTCAGTAATCGTCTCGGCCTTCAGGCCGTCAATACGTTCAACGTCCTTGGCTAAGGCTGTGACCGCTTTAACCGCATAAGCGCTTTGTGTAACGGCAGGGGCTGCCTGCTGGGCCAGGTCAATTAAGTGCTGGGCTAGACGGATTGAACGCTTCTGACCCATGTTCTTCGGTGTTTCAGCTAGGATAATCTCAGCTAATTCATTGACATCGTACCCTAACACTAATTGTGGGTGTGGAAAGCGTTCAACGATGTGCCAATACAAGCTGCCATCAGTCTTGCTTAAGAATTGTTCGATTTCAGGAAAGGTCAATTGTAGTTCACGATGCAGCCGATTCTTGTTTTGCACGAGATCTTCATTATGCTGCTGATAGGTCCGTTCTAAGTCACGCAACTCAGTGTAGACTGGCTGCTCTTGAAATGTGGCCTTGTAGTGATTTTTGGCCATTGCACGCGCTAATCCGATTGCGTCTAATGCATCGGTTTTGTTATTCCGCAAGCTATCCATCGCTTTCTTTGCGGCCAGCGGATTGATCTCGGTATATTGCCAACCATCACGCTGGAGAAATGCACGCAATGGCCGCGAATATATTCCGGTAGCCTCAAAAATGATCAATGGCGATTTAAAGCTATTGAGTTCATCGCTAAGCGTTTGAAAACCGCCCCGATCAGTAGCCACTATAAACTGTTTAACAACACTGTCATCAACTAGGACCGCCACGTTAGCTGTTGCCTTACTGACATCAATTCCAAATATACATTCCAAACTAATGCACCACCTTTTGAAGTTGTTTCACCGATTCACTCAGCCCAATTTTCAATACACGGCGTCAAGCGTCAACGGACTTCGAACGAGTTTATTGGTGGATCAAGCGAAGTTGCCAGTTTTTATTACGACGTCAAAGCGCCAAAGACCACAACGACATGTCAACTTCGACACCACTTTACCAGAAAAAAGCAAAGTGGTGAACCACGATTCCGTCGAATCATGATTCACCACTAATGTTAGTCCGTTTTTATGCTCAATAAACCGGAAATCGTTCAAGTTAAGCTGGACGACGGTCAACGACAGCCAAGTCCAATATCAAAGGCCTTTCAAATCAAACGTAATGAACACGAAACAATCATTGTTTACAATCATATCAATGGATATATTTTAGACGCCCTAGTCAAGGCGGTGTTCACTGATGCTCATTGATTTACGCCAACTCAAGGGTATTTATTTGATTTGTGGCAAAACTGACTTGCGGCGTGGAATCGATGGTTTAGCCGCTACGATCACTGATCAGTATGAACTTGACCCCTACAGCCGGGCGTTATTTCTTTTTTGCGGTACCCGTAAAGATCGTTTTAAGGCCCTATATTGGGCCGGTGATGGCTTTCTCTTACTTTATAAACGAATCGAAAATGGCCGCCTGCAGTGGCCAACCAATCAAAATGAGGTGAAACGACTACACGCCAAACAATTACAATGTTTATTATCTGGCTGGGGGCTTGAAGCAACCGTGCATCAGACCAACCGACCAAAAAAAGCTAGGCCTAGCTGACTAATCATGGTACACTCAGGACAATCCTAGTGAATGAAGGCGATTCCATGGCAACGACCGTCGAACAACTTAAGCAAGCCCAAGCGCAGAATCGTGAGTTACTCAAAGAAATAAAGGCCTTGACCGCAACTGTCCAAACTTTGACGGAAGAAGTCGCCTTTTTTCAGCGCCAACTTTTTGGCAAGCATTCGGAAAAAATAACTGATCCTAACCAGTTATCCCTATTGGCAGATGACAATGGGGTTTTTACCGACCCAGAGCAAACTGGGAACCAAAGCGAAACGACAGTAACAACAGTCGTCCATAAGCCAAAGCGTAAGCGTTGCGAATCGGTTGATCCCAATCTACCGATCGAGACCACCGTGATCTGCCGCGAGAACTTGAGTTGCGATCATGGTCATCAACTGATACCAGTGGGCAAGCACTTTGTGCGTGAAGTCGTGCATCAAATTCCTGGTCGCCTCTATCGCGAACAAATCTTTGAACAAACGTATAAATGTGCCGCTTGTGAAACGAATGATGGCGTTTCCCACTTATATCAGGGGACTGCGCCGCAGGCGCTGATCCCCCATAGTTTAGCGACCTCATCGTTAGTCGCTGAGTTGTTGTACCAAAAATATGCCTTAGGGACACCACTTTATCGTCAAATGAAAGCCTGGCGGCGGGCTGGTTTGATTTTAAGTGAAACGACCATGACGAATTGGGTGATCAAAGCAGCGACGATCGTTCAACCGCTGTATACGTTACTGCACGAACAATTATTAACGCAACCTTACCTGCAAGGCGATGAAACACCGTTTCAAGTCTTGCGTGAGGTGGGTAAAACCGCGCAAAGCAAGTCTTATATCTGGATTGCTCGGAGTATTCGCTTAGCTGCGCATCAAGTTGTCTATTATACGTATAGCGACAATCGTGCCGGCAAAACTGCCCAACAACTTTATGGTGATTTTACGGGTGTCCTACAATGTGACGGTTATTCTGGCTATAATCTACTGGGCGCGACGGTGACGCGGGTCGGTTGTTGGGCGCATGTGCGGCGAAAATTCTTCGATGATGCCTGCAAGATCAAGGGGCAACCGACGATAACGCCACCCGTAAAATTGCTTGATCAAATGTTTCACCTAGAACGGGGCTGGCGTGATCTAACACCAACCAAGCGCAAAGAACTGCGCCAGGAACAATTAAAGCCAGTGATCAAGCAATTTTGGCAGTGGTGTGATCAAGCGGTGGCCACCCCGAAATCACGTTTAGGTCGTGCTTTGACCTATGCCCAAAACCAACGGTCTATGCTTAATCGTGTGCTGGATTATGGCGAGATTGATTTAAGCAATAACGCTACTGAACGAAATGTGAAGTCTTTCGTGATTGGGCGCAAGAATTGGCTTTTCGCCACCAGTCCCGCAGGGGCACAGGCTAATGCGATTTGGCTGACCTTGATTGAAACTGCGAAGGCTAATGGATTGGATCCACGGCAATATCTCGAATATCTGCTTAATCAATTAGGGCAACTACCCGTTTTTCCAACTGAGGAAGAATTGGCGGTCTATTTGCCATGGCAACAAGTGCCAGACAAAAAGGTTTGGCGTGATCAAGAAGCGTAGACCCTTGGCTAATTTAAA
>NZ_RHOW01000067.1 GCF_003946215.1 Lapidilactobacillus mulanensis | reverse complement strand
TTGGTGAGGTGATTTTTATTGGCAAAACCCGATATTGTACAAATCAAAATGGATCAATCTGAACCACAGCTACGCGCAACAACCAAGGCGCTACAAATTAAGGTTGGCACAAATAAATCAGTAATCGTCTACAACCGGATCAATAACTATATTTTAGAAGCAATTTTAAAGGCGGTGTTCACCGATGATCATTGATCAACGGCAAATT
>NZ_RHOW01000066.1 GCF_003946215.1 Lapidilactobacillus mulanensis | reverse complement strand
CTTTTGAGAGACGATTTATTCATTATACGCTCTCTTAAAAGTTGTCTCAGGAATCAGCTTACATCCATTCTTCTTCTAAAATTCTAGAGACAAGATATGCTCAAACAGCATTATTTTTGTACTCTTTATCACTTTATCAAAATATAGCGAAAAAGGTCCCCACTGAGAATAGTATATTTGCCGGACTATCTCTTGGCGAATATAGCGCGTTAGCTGTATCAACAACTATTTCTTTTGAAAGGATGGTAAAGGTTGTTGACAAAAGAGGAGAGCTAATGAGTAATGTTTGCAAGAGTCAGAATACTGTCATGGTAGCAGTGCTTGGAGATAATATTGACTCAATAAATAAATTACTCACGTTAGAAAAATGGAAGCACAATGCTTTTATAGCAAATATGAATACTCATAATCAAATCGTAATAGGTCTTGAAAGCTCATTGGAAAATGAATTTATCATAGAAATTGAAAGAATTGGTTGTTTTATTTGTATCCCATTAAAAGTTGATGGTGCATTTCATACTCCCTTTATGCACGAAGCTAATAAAAGATTCTTACCTTTTATAGAACAATTTAAAGATGAGGTAGTAAAAGAAAAGGTTTTAGCAAATTATGATGGTTCAGTATATACTGCTAAAAACTTACTCTTTAAATTGTCGAAACAAATGGAGTCTACAACTTACTTTGCGAAAATTGTAGATAATATGGTTAATTTAGGGGTAAAAAAGTTTATCACTATTTGCCCAAATAGAAGCTTGATGAAGCTGGTGAAAAATATTCAACCAGCATATGAAATCATAAATGTTTCAACGACAGAAGATATTAAAAAGTTGTGAGATGATGAAATGGATAAGCTAGACAGAATAGCAAATGTATTTATCAATTCAAGTGTAGATGAGTTGAAATATAAAGATAGTGAATTGGAGATAGTTTTAAAGAGGAAAAGTAGACAATCTTTAATAAATACAAATGATATAAGTGTTATGCAAGAAACAGAAGATCAGAGTAAATCATCGTGTGAAACATTAAAGAAAGATAAAAATGATGTGATTATTAAAGCAAATACATCTGGTATTTGTGAGTTAAATGAAAAGTTAGGTTTAAAACGTGGAGTCAAAGTTAATGAAGGAGTTATCCTATGTAATATTGAAGTTATGAAGAATTTTATTGATGTTATGAGTCCAATTAATGGTACTGTCAAGCAAATTTTTGTAAATAACTCTTCAGTTGTAAGCGAAGGGGATAAAATATTAAGTTTGGAGGAAACTATAAATTAATCATGATTAAAAAGGTACTAATCGCTAATAGAGGAGAAATTGCACAGCGTATGGCAGAGGTATTGGATGATCATGGAATATTATCTGTTTCAGTTTACGCTAATGATGATTTTAACCCGATCTTGAATAAATTAAGTACTGAATATGTATGTTTAGGATCTGAGAATACTTCAAATACTTATTTAGATCGGTATAAGTTAATAGATATTGCGATAGCGCACAATTGTGACGCTATCTATCCTGGTTATGGATTCTTATCGGAAGATGCGAATTTCGTTAAATTGTGTAATGAGTTTGGACTTATATTTATTGGCCCTAATTATGAGGCTCTTGAATTAGTGGGAAACAAGCAAAAAACTATAACGTTAGCGAATAATATAAAGGTTCCAACTATACCTGGTTCAAGTAATTTAGTTAAAAGTTTCAATGATCTAGAATATAGCGCGAAAATAATCGGTTTTCCTATTATACTTAAATCTTCAAATGGAGGCGGTGGAAAGGGAATTAGAATAGTTAGAAAAGAAGAGGATTTAGCACGAGCTTGGGATGAAAGTATAAATGAGGGGAAGTTATCTTTTGGCAGTATAGACGGAATGTATCTCGAAAAATATTTGGAGAAAGTGAAACATATAGAAGTTCAAATATTACGTGATAAATTTGGTAATGTAATGTGCTTTCCAGAACGTGATTGCTCATTACAATATAATCAACAAAAAATGATTGAAGAATCTCCCTGTCCCTTTATAAAAGCAACTTTAAGAGAAAAACTACAAGAATATTCTGAAAAGATTGTAAATGAATTAAATTATGAAAATGCTGGTACTATTGAGTTTTTAGTTGATGAAGATCAAGTATATTTCATGGAAATGAACGGTCGTATTCAACTCGAATATTCTATTAGTGAGTTTGTTACAGGTGTAGATATATTATATCAACAAATTCAAATAGCAAATTTTAAAAAAATTAGAAATATAAAGCTCAATCCTGAGGGACATGCATTAGAGTGTAGACTACAAAGTATAGATAGTGAAACTTTTACTCCTTCAATTGGGGTAATCAAATATTTATATCTTCCGACAAATGGTTTAAATAATAGAATCGATACTGACCTTTTCTTAAACAAAAAAAATAGTATTTATTACGATTCTCTTCAGGCAAAAGTTGTATGTGTCGCAAAAAATAGAATTTTGATGCTTAATAGGATGTTAAGAATGATTAATCAAATTGAAATATGTGGAGTTGAAACTAATATTACTTTTTTAAAAAAAGTATTAATAAGTGAAAAAATGAAAAATGCTAACTATACAATAAATACTTTAGAAGAAATAAGGGAGGATTAGTGAAAATGGTGGGAAACACAGTAATTTTTCACTGTAGTAGGTGTCACAAAATGGTGGATAAATTTATTGTAGGAACATATAAAGTTTGCCCTTTTTGTGGTTATGCTTTTCGGATTGGAGCCCAAGAAAGGCTTCAGCAATTAGGCGGGATTTTTGTTGAGTGGAATAGTAAGATTAAATTAAAAGAAACTTTTAATTCAACGAAGGAATATGAGGAAAAGCTTAAAAGCTCCAGAAAACGATTAACAATGAATGATTCAATCATTACTGGTGAAATTACATTTGAAAGTAATTTGAAAGTTGCGGTGGGAATTTTTGATTATCGTTTCATCATGGGAAGTATTGGTATAGTAATTGGAGAGAAAATCAAATTACTTTTTGAAAAAGCTGGCCAAGAGAGGTTACCAGTGATTTTATTTTGCGCATCTGGAGGTGCTAGAATGCAAGAAAGTCCGTTTTCATTAATACAAATGGAAAAAATGAGTTATTATGCAAAAATATTTAAGAAACAAGGTAATTGTTTAATAACTGTAATGTGTGATCCATGTATGGGCGGAATGCTTGCATCCATTGCTAGTATTGGTAACTTTTGCATTTCTGAACCAAAGGCTCAAATTGGGTTTGCAGGATTAAAGGTTATCGAACAAACAGTTGGAAAAAAATTAGATTTGAATGACCAACTTGCTGAGAATGTCTATAGAAATGGCTTTTTAGACGATATTGTTAAAAGAGAGGATATAACTAACTGGATAGAAAGAGTAAGTACAATGCTGAAAATTGGAGGTACATCAAATGAATAGATTTGTGAATGAGGTGAGGAGTCTTAAAAAAATAAGTACTCTCAACCTAGTGAAAAATTTAACTGATGATTTTGTACCTTTATTTGGTGATGGACATGAAGGAATTGATGATGCTCTCATTAGTGGGCTTGGACTTATGAACAAAAAAGCAGTGATGATTACGGGTATCCAGAGAGGAAATAATGCTGCCGAGAGAACTGTAACGCATAATGGCAGCTTGAGACCAAAAGGTTATAGAACCTGTTTTAGATTATTTGAGCAGGCAGAACAATTAAATATTCCAATATTGACAATAATTGATACTCCTGGAGCATATTGTGATTTGAATTCCGAGAAGAGCGGTCAAGCGCAAGCTATTTCAAAATTGATTGAAAAGATGAGTATACTGAAAGTCCCAATTGTTTCACTAATTTTAGGGGAAGGCGGTAGTGGTGGTGCGCTTGGTTTGTTAGTATCTGACTATCGTATAGCCACTAGTGTTTCGATGTTATCTACGATTTCCCCAGAAGGGTATTCTGAGATAATGTGGAAGAAAGTATCACCCCAAAATTCTGATCGTGCACTCAATGAATTACATGCAATACCAGAAGAATTAAAAAAAGAAAACGTTATTGATCTTATCATTGAAGAGCCTAATCTAGTGAAAAATGAGACTATATTTCATTTAGGTCAAACAATTGATGGGGCCTTCCAAAAATATCTTAATTTAGATAAAGAAGAATTGATAAAACAAAGACAAGATAAGTTTGATTTAATAGGACGCAAATATATTGAATATGCATAAAATGAAATTAATCATAAAGCGAAAGTTTAATAAAATAGTCATTAGATTAGTAGATTCGTTAGCTGCGAAGGATGAACAATTATGTAGGGAAAAAGAATTTTTAAGATATATGATTTTATCTCTTTTTGTCAGGTTAATGATGTTTTCTTTTGCTTTTACTTTGAGTTTAGTAACTAATCATTTACTGAAAGGTGCTTTTGTGCTTTGCCTGGTAATTTGGTTGAGAAGCGTTTTTCCGGGGTGGCATGCAAAAAAATTTATAACCTGTTTTTTTCTGTCAATCACCTCTTTTGTTTTCATGCTACAAGATTTTAAATGGATGAATATACAATCATTAGTTGTTATATGGTTTTTCGATCAAACTATCATTTTATTTTATTTGTTAACAAATAAAAATAAGAATATTTATAAGCCTATAGCGCTTTTAGTTGCTAATTTTTTATTTTTGGTTGCTGAAAAGTATAAATATTCTTACTACTTTGCACAATTTGCGGTGCTTATACTATATACTATAAAAATGATAAAGGGGACTCACTTAATGAAAAAAATTAAAAAAAAGTTAATTATGCTTGGGTTAAAAATATCGGTAAGATCTTACTGTGTATGGTTTGCATATGAAGTTCCTAAAACTAAAAAACTGAATCAATCAAAACTGTTTAATGCTTTGAAGGGAGAAATAACTAAATGAAAATAGGTATTATTGGGGCAATGAATGAAGAAGTAAAAATCTTGAAAAATAAGATGATAAATACCGAATCAAAAATGATAGCTAATTCAGATTTTTGTATTGGCTACATTGATGGCGTTGAAATTATTCTTGTCCAGTCAGGTATAGGGAAGGTTCAAGCAGCTATTGCGGCAACCATTCTATCAGAAAAATATCATCCTGATATGATAATAAATACTGGTTCGGCTGGCGTAATTGGTAAAAATTTGACAATAGGTGATATTGTTATTTCTAAAGAACTAGCATACCATGATGTTGATGCGACAGCTTTTGGGTATGCCTATGGTCAACTACCACAACAAGTTAAACGCTTTAGTGCAAATAAAAAATTAATAGCTCAAGTCGAAAAAGCCGCTAATAAATTTTCGTTAAAAACTAGAGTAGGTCTTATTGTTTCTGGAGATCAATTTATAGCAAGTGAAAAGCAGAAATATAATATTTTAAAACACTTCCCAGATGCGTTAGCAAGTGAGATGGAAGGTACAGCAATTGCACAAGTAGCTTTGCAATTTGAAATTCCGTTTGTTGTTATTCGCGCAATGAGTGATGTTGGAGATGAAAAGGCTGGGGTTAGTTTTGATGATTTTATTATAGAAGCCGGTAAAAGATCGGCTTTAATGGTCATTCAATTAATTCAAGAAGTAAGTGATAAGCAGTTAACTAATTAAACAAAGAAGTGATCATATTTCTGTAAGCAGTGAATAATTGATCGACCAATGTACGAATTAAAATGGATTAACTAAAGGTTGAGAGTATCCAAATAGCCTCAAACTCTTACTGGTTATGAGCTTGAAGGCTAAAAAGTAGTTAATTTAGTTGTCACACGCCATTGGGGCTGGGACAAAAACCAGCTCTAAATAAATAAGCAGTTTGTAAAACTTAATTCTAAGTTTTACAAACTGCTTATTTTTGAGGCTCTTTGTCAAATCCTGTTGATGAATAGCTTTTACAGAGTTGAAAGTC
>NZ_RHOW01000065.1 GCF_003946215.1 Lapidilactobacillus mulanensis | reverse complement strand
GTGATTTTTATTGGCAAAACCCGATATTGTACAAATCAAAATGGATCAATCTGAACCACAGCTACGCGCAACAACCAAGGCGCTACAAATTAAGGTTGGCACAAATAAATCAGTGATCGTCTACAATCGCATTAATAACTATATTTTAGAAGCAATTTTAAAGGCGGTGTTCACCGATGATCATTGATCAACGGCAAATT
>NZ_RHOW01000064.1 GCF_003946215.1 Lapidilactobacillus mulanensis | reverse complement strand
AGCTGTGGAAGGTAAACGCGGTTCTGAATGTCTCTTAAAACCTGTCTCAAATATTGACTTCAATCCACCAATTATGATCTAGATGTTTAAGAAAATATCTATCAACTTCATTTGACGAAGAGCCGAACAATGTCACTATACACGATTTACAGTGTTTCATCTCGCTGGCTCTCATGCGGAGTAATATTGTTCATTTTAAGAATGTGTACAGGAGCTCAAACTTTTTTTAGAATTGCACGCCGATTGTTTGCGTATCAGAAGTAATATTTAGATCTACCCAAGCCGTGTTTACACCGTAGTGGTTTGTTGCTTGCCCGTATAAATGTGTACCACGTGGTGTTTTAGCAGTCCACATTCTCTTTTCTGCAATCCAATGTCCTACTGCTGATCCAGAATTAATCCACTTAGATGAAACACTGCCACTATTGGGATATGAATAGCCAGTACCGTTCAATGTAAACCAGCCACTAACCCAACCGCCGTTTGCATGCCAGTTGTACGTTGCTTTTCTAGTTACATATCCTGATGCTTGTACTTCATTTCCTTTGACGGCATAATCTGTTACAAATAAACCCAAAGCTAGTGTAGCAATTACCATAGCAATTGTGATAAACTTCTTCATGTAAAGATCTCCCTTTTTTCTAAACTCCTGTACATGTGTAATTCTATTCTTCACAAATGAAAGAGTCAACAATTTTTTTGGGAAGCGTGATCAAATGGCAAAACTTATTTTAGATTCAATAGATGTAGCGTTCGAACATAACATACTAAATGGTGTATCTTATGAGTTTGATTCAGGAAAGGTTTATCTTATAAAGGGTGAGTCTGGGATTGGAAAATCTTCCCTACTAAATGTTCTGGGACTACTGAGACATCCTTCTTCGGGAAAAGTCTTTTTTGATAATGTTGACTTATGGGGATTAAATGATACCGAAAGAGCAAACTTTAGAATTAAGAATTTCGGTTTCATTTTTCAAGAGCATAATTTAATTAAGCAACTAAATCTAGAACAAAATGTTGAGATTCCATTGTTAAAGACTAAGCTCTCAGTAAAAGATAAACACCAATTAGTGCAGGATAATATTAGCTTATTGAATTTACATGGTAAAGAGGCAATAAATTCTAATCATTTATCGGGGGGAGAAGACCAGCGTGGAGCAGTGGCTAGGGCATTAGTGACAGATGCAAAAGTGCTATTCGCCGACGAACCAACCAATTCACTTGATCATGATAATGCCATTTTACTTTATGAACGGTTGAAATCCTTGGCCCATGATTCTGACAAAATTGTTATCATAGTCTCGCATGAGGACTTGCCTTTAGTGTATGCCGATACCGTACTTAATATTAAAGACAAAAAATTGATAGAAGTATCCAATTCGAAGACCCATCCAAATCTTGAAAATCGTAAAGAGCCAAATAGTTCTAAAAAAACAATTGTGTTTGATAAAATTAGCGTTCAAAATGCACTGAACTATAATAAAATCAATAAAAATGCTAAGAAACAAATTCCAATACCGATATTAATTGTTATTATAATTTTGCTGAGTATTTCTAGCTTGATACTGACGACTCCCAAAATTCTGGCACGGCAGCAAGAAAAATCATTGAATGGTGCAACTGATAACTCTATATTTGTAACCAACGATACTATCAAGAGTCAAAGCGGTCAAGATTTGGATCCCATGCAGAATTTTTCCAAAAAGGAAGTTTTTGAAATGAAAAACTTACCGGGGATTGAATCCATGTCTAGATATTTTACCTTTGTTTCTTATGGCCTGACTAAAGATAATGTGCGTTCAGCCATTCCCAATGGGACAAAAATTAAAGTGGATGATAGAACGTATTCAATTGCCAAGACCTTTTCCATTCAACCAATTTATAAAAAAGATTTAACAAAATCATATTTATATGATATTGGAAAGCCTAGAAAAGTTGGAAATAATTTTGTTATAAGTAAAAATTTTCTCGCGGAAAATAAAATACCCATTCACGAAATTATTGGTAAAACAATACGCTTAAAGATTTATATCCCATATATGCAATACTTGTCAACCAGTGAACTACCTAATAATAATAGTAAAACGGTTGCAACTGATGGTAACATTTATACCACAACTACTATAAGCAAGAAAATTACTGGTGTATATACTAATAATTATCCATACAATCGCTCGGAAAATGGCAACGCACTATTTATGGATTATGCAACAATGAATGAAATTCTTAATCATACAATTTCAACACAAGATGTATCCGAACCTATTTTCTCTGACTTTAAGCAACAGTCGTTTGGTGTTAGTGCTTTTGTAATTCAATCGAAAAGTTATAATAACATGACGTCACTTTCGCATGCGCTTCAATCAATGTCTTCTTCATATCATATAACTTCAGTTGCACAAAATATTGATTCTTTAAACAGTAGTGTAAAAAAGACTCAAAAATCTGTGATGAATATGGCATTAGTAATCATTATTGGAACAATTATTACTTTGAGTATAACCTTCTTTTTAACGAATAAGAACAGATTAATCGAAGTTGGAATTTTAAAAGCAATCGGATTCACTATTTTTGATATTAGACGTATCCTTTTGGTGAATGGTCTTCGGTATGGGGTGATAATGTTTATTTGTTCCGAGATTGTTGATTCTATATCAATATTCTTTGTCAATAGAGTTATTCCACTAGATTTAATGCATATATTTATGGCCTCATTTGGTACAAATATTTTCCTTAGTTTCGGAATTGTCTTATTAGCAAGCTTATTACCGATTCGTAATTTAAGTCAAACCGATCCGCTAGAAATAATAAAAAAACACTAATATTTTATCAACACTATTTAAAAACATGTAGAGGAAATGAAAAAAATCATTGATTTAGATTTTACTCATGCTAAATACTAAATAAACGCGCGTTTTATAATCAAGTTAGCCAATTAGATCCAGCTAATTGAAAAAATAAAAAACACCAAGGCAAATCTCTGTTATCATTGATGTTCCAACACAAAAATGAAAGAGGTTATTGTCTTGATGCAAGAACAGAATACCACAGTCCGAGAAAAAGGTCACCACCTAACTTCATTTGAGCGCGGCAGAATCGCCACGCTACACAGCCAAGGATACTCTAACCGCGCAATTGCTAGAGTTATCGGTGTTTGTCATCAAACAATCAGTAATGAACTACGCCGTGGTGAGATCGACCAAGTTAAAAAAGTGAACGGTCAACGGCAATATCACCGCGAATACTCACCAGAAGCGGCACAGGTCAAATACGAAGCTAACCGAATGTCCTGTCATCGACCTTTGAAACTCGCTGGTGTCGCTGATTTTATCCACTACTTTACGGCCCATTTGCACCAAGACGGTTGGTCGCCTGATGCCGCGGTGGGCCGCGCTAAACTTGAAGGCTTATATCAACCTGAGGAGATGGTTTCGACCAAGACGTTATACCACTATATCGATGCGCAACTACTTGAAGTCCGTAATCTTGATCTGCTCGAAAAAAACCGGCGCCGCACCAAACACCACCATTCACCCAAGCATAAGCGTCTGGCCGGACGAAGTATCGAAGAGCGACCTAAAAGTATTGATCAGCGCCAAGAGTTCGGTCACTTTGAGTTGGATACCGTAGTCGGTAAACGTAATGGCCAAGAAAGTGTCATTCTAACGCTGATCGAGCGCCAATCTCGCTGTCAGATCCTGCGTTTGATTGATGGCCGTGACGCCGATTCAGTCAACTACGAACTGGCTAAGATCTGCCAAGAATACGGGCACATCATGAAGTCCGTTACCGCTGACAACGGGGCAGAATTCGCAGCGGCGGGGACGGTGCTTGACGGGGTTGCCGACCTTTATTATGCCCACCCTTACCGCTCTTCAGAACGAGGCACAAATGAGGCGCATAATCGAATGATCCGTCGTGATGTGCCTAAGGGCCTGTCCATGGATACTTTAGGCCCTAGTGATATCCAAGCAGTGGAAGCCAAGCTAAACAACTTACCACGCCGGCAGTCAGGTTACCAAACCCCAAAAGAGCTTTTCTCCGCTGCCGCTGGCTAAAGATTGAATCTTTAAAATATGAATATCAATGAAAATACTGTCTTGCCGGGATTTATTGCGTGGCTAATTTGTTCTTGCAATTTGGGAATACTAAATAAATTTAAAAAAGCCGTCAATTTTGACAGCTTATAGTTCACAATTTCGGCTCAATTATTTTGAAAAGTTGACATGATGATTTCAGACCAGTTGATTTTAATCAGATTGATTTAGCTGCATTAGCTGTTCGACGCCCACTGATTAAGGGATTTTAGAAATCCGTGAAAGTAGCGACTATCGAGCCAGGTCTTAAGAAAGCTCGTAAGGCTTCACAATTCTCAAAACGTTAATATCCAGATATATCAACGTTTACAAGGCATCCACATTTTTGTGGGTGTCTTTTTTTGTAGAAATTCCCACCAAAGTCCCCACCGAATCCCCACGACCATTTTTATTTAAATTATCATAGGCAAAGTTAGCTGGTGTCAAATCCACAACATTATTTGCATTAACATAAACACGAGTTGTTCCAATATTCGAATGGGTTAGTGCTTCTGAAATTTTTTCAAGTGACATACCATGAAGTTTAGCTAAAGTTGCCGTTGTATGACGCAGTTTATGGGGAGAGCAAGGTTTTAAATTAGGATGACGGTGGTGAATAGATTTCATCCGATAATTTAAATAATCTGTATGAAGTCGTTGATTTAAATTACCTTGTCGATCACAATAAGTAAATAAGAATTGATCTCGTGTCTGCTTAATATTTAATTCCGCAAGCCCGTTTTTCTGTCGCTGTTTCCATTCGATCAGCATTCTCTCTAAATGATCAGGCAGTGAGAATTGCGTATTTTTATTTCCTTTTGTATTTTTAACATTACCGAATTTGTCTAGTGCTTGAGTGAGATAGATGGTCTTGTTGTTAAAATCAGCGTGTTTCCATTACAATGCGTACGTTTCTGATTTTCGATCAGATAAGAAGAAAGTTGTCCAGAATAACGTATAATCTTGATATGAAAGTGATCCATTATCCAAGTCTTCTTGAACAGCCTGAAACCATGCCATTAGCTCGGTGTCAGTAAGGTATTTATCTTCATCACATTTTGCAGTTTTTAAATGATTTTTCTTGATGGCTTTTACTTTTCTAAGACTTTTGCTAAGTCGGTTAGACTCGATATACTCATATTCTTCCGCTAGGTCGAATACCTGATTCACATAGCTACGAATAACTTTAAAATTAGCATATTCTTTTGTTTTTGCATTCATTTTTTGAATGATGAATTGGCGGTGCTGGTTAAGATAATTAAGTGAATAGGCTCCAAACATTGGTAAAATATGAAGCCTAAAAAGATCTTCGGTATTTTGGATGGTTACAATACTAGGCGGTTGTGTGTAAGAACTTGTTAAGCCACTTTTATAATCATCTAACCAGAAGTCCTTGTAAAAGTCCTTAAAAAGAGCTCCACCGCCCAATTCAAAAGAACTGATACTGTTGTTGTTTCTGAACTTGATAATCCTGTTTTCGAATTCAAGTTCGGCTTGTTTGGCCTCCTTTCTCGTTTTAAAAATTTTATCGTAGTCAGGATTCGATAGACCAAGAGATTGCATGATATCAATAGGATACTTTTTCCTAACACGATAAGTATTATTTTTTGTTTTTGTAATGCTCATAGTTAAAAACTCCTTTGTTTGCGAGTCAAAGGTGTAACGATATTATACCGCAAATTGCAATAGTAAGTTAGCCAGTGCCGATAAAGCACACGAGAGCGTAAAATATCTTGTGTAAATGCATAAAAGATTTCTGAATTGTATAGAAATAGGGAATGCCTTCCCTTATGATATTTAGTAACCACAGAAAACATCACAGGAGGCATTCCCCATGAATGAACTTACCACAGAAATTATCGTTGTACTAGCCCAAAAGCAAGATTTGGACGAAGTTTTTCGTCACCACCTCGAAATTGCGATCAACCAGCTGCTTCAAACCGAATTGGCAGAGTTTTTGGGTTACGAACGCTACTCATACGCTGGGATCAACACTGGTAATAACCGCAACGGCAGTTATGAGCGCTCGTTTGATACGAAGTACGGCCAACTTAACTTAACCATTCCTCGAGATCGCAATGGCCGGTTTGAAAATCATACCTTGCCAGCCTACGGTCGGCACAGTGATAATTTAGAAACAACGGTCATTCAGTTGTATACCAAGGGAATTACCACTGCTGAAATTGCCGAACTCATTGAGAAAATGTACGGTGCTCACTACTCCAAAGC
>NZ_RHOW01000063.1 GCF_003946215.1 Lapidilactobacillus mulanensis | reverse complement strand
AAAACTCCTTCCTAAGTGTACAAGCTTTGATTATTTGCTTGTCTACTTAAGTAGGAGTATAGCCCACATCTGACCGATTCAGAGCTTTTTTATCTGAGTTGCTTTAATGAACGTCGTGCCTTGATAATTCCGATCAGCATCATGCCTTCGAATAAGACGAAGGCCAGGATGAAACAGTGCATGAAGAATTCTTCCGGTAACACAAGAATGATCGGATCTGTCGCCGGATCGAACAACCAATCTTGATTTCTGAAAAACAGCTGATGAAACGTGACGAAAAACTGATCAAAATTAATCGATGCCACTAATGCAATAACGATCGGCACCACTAAGCCAACTTGCGCAGCCCACAATAAACGATAGTTTTGTTTTTTCACTTTGAGCCGATGTAAGAAACGAATCGCAAACGGTGCGGTCACAATTAAAAGTAGCCATGCCAAAATGAATAACTTTTTAACATCCGCGAAATGCAAGGCACCGCTGGCAGAAACGGGAAAATTAGTTAAAACCAATTTATCGATCCAGGGAAACTGCAAATAGGTCATTAATTCCACGTAATTCTGGTACAGCGCGCCGGCCGAAATGGGGTACAGGTGGCGCACTTGATAAAACGCGGCGTCGATCGGAAACAGCGCGTAACTTAATAATAGCGTCAAAACAACCGCTAAACTAATGCAGAAGCCGACTAGCGTAACCCAGTTCCCGCCGTTTTTAAAACGTTCTTTGATCATACTGTCCACTCATCCAATGAATTAATTTCATAAGTTGGTTTGATTACTTTTTCGGCGACAACTTCTGGTTTGCTGACACCCGTATAAACCATTAACGTGTCTGTGTCAGAATTGATGCCCGCCTTGATATCGGTATCGTAATTGTCCCCCACAATCAAAACATCCTCCGCTTCTTTGCCGAGGACTGCCAAAGCCGCGTGAACAATGATCGATTCAGGCTTACCAATATAAGTGGCCCGTTGTTGCGTGGCGTGTTCCACCAGCGAGATCACGGACCCCGCGCCGGGAACCAATCCACGTTCATTGGGCAAATTAGTATCCGCATTCGTGCCGATAAAAGTTGAACCTGAACGAACTGCTAGCGTGGCCAATTCGAATTTATGATAAGTGACATCGTAATCCAAGCCGACAACGACATAGTCAGGATGCGTCACATCTAGCGTCAAACCGGCGCCGAGCAACGCAGATAACAAACCGATCTCACCGATCACATAGACCGTTTTTCCGTGCAAATCGCCGTGATTCTTCGATTTCAAATAGCTGACAGTTGCCAATGATGGCGTGTAAATTTGGTCTGGTTGCACGTGGATGTCGTGATTATTAGCCAAGTTCGCCACAACGGCCTCAGGTGTTTTAGTTGTATTGTTAGTTAAAAATAGAAACGGAACGTTTTTTGCCTGTAGACGCTGGACGAAACGCCGCGCCGCCGGAATTTTTTCACTGCCTCGATAAATGGTGCCGTCTAGATCAATTAAATATGCTGAATATGATTTCAAAATTAACGCTCCAATTCTTGGTATAAAATGTGGCCGCCATCACCGAAATCAACGACTAATTAATAATAACTGAAATCTCAATCAAGAGAGTCCAGTTATTATTAATTTAACCATTTCATTCAACTTGCCATGTCTGTCGATACAAAATAATACGCGTCGCCTATTTATCTAGTTGACGAATATGAAACTCATGTTGCCGCGGTGTAGCGGGTTTAGTTGTCGTCGAATTCTTGTGATCATTTTTGTGATCGACACTCGGCTTCTTTGCCACTGGTTTTGGTTGACTGGCAGAACTCTTCTGGTTCGTTGGCCGAGTCGATTTCTGGTTGGTGCGTGGTTTCGTATTTTTATTCTTTTGATGATCACGAGGTTTGCTCGTTGATTTCTCGTTACGTGTTACCGGCGACTTTGTCTTAGCTTGTGGTTGATTGGTCGTCTTTTTCCGATTCGAACTCGCATTATTGCGCGTTGGTTGCTTACTCGTCGAATGATGACTCGTGTTGTGCCGCGTGACTTTATTGCCACCGTTATTGCTCGTGGTCTGGTGATTTTCTTGATGAACCCGCTCTGGCGCACTATTTTGTAATACAAAAAAAGCGCAACCGAAGTTACAGAATTCTAATAAATAGTCCTGCAACGTCGAAATCGTTTGGTCGCGATTGGCCGAATGATTCTTGTCATTATAAAAACCGCGCAGTCGCAACTGCTCGAAGCCCCAGTCACCAACCACGTAATCATACTTATTCAAGATCTGTTCGAACCGCTGACCAAATCGCTCGGCATCAAAGCCATCGCGATAATCTTTCACCAACGAAAAAGTGTTGGTGCCAGCAGTAATGTGCTCCGCATCCGCGACTGTCACGACTGTTCCCCGATAATCTTCATCTTCTTCATGTTTGATATTGAAGACGCCCGGGGTTACTTTCAGCGTTTGCAGTTCATCCTGCGTTGACTCTGTCAAACTTGTTGCCATGATCAAAACTCCTTAATATTCACTCAAACGAAATTATCCATCTTAATAAAAACTAGTGTCATTTGTACATGAGCATGTCTCACGGTACAATTGACTCGTGTTATGAAAAAATTAACCGATATGATTGGCGCGCAGAATTTCTTTAACTTCATCGGCAATTTTACCGTCGGGCTTTTCCCATTCCACCCATTCCGTGAAATCTTCTGCAGGCATGGTATACTTCTCATTAATGTAAGTTTCATAAGCTTGCACCGCATTAGAATGAGGAATATTCAGTTCCAAAATCCGAACTTCCTTAATGAAACCACGGACAGCAGCCAATTCAGCACGACCATTCATAAACATATTGGCAATCTCATAATACTGACTACCATCAAGCCGAGTGATCTGCTCAATTAAATCTAACGTCTGATATTTTTTCTCAGCCATCATAAACCCTCCAAACAACTATTATTAGTGTAACATTTTTAGAAAAAGAGTGCGACTCAACACGGGTGAAATTGAGCATTAACCTGATTACAGCTTGAATCCCGTCTTTGGATTCAAACTGTAATCAAGTTAAGTGGAAATTTCAGTGTTGAGGAACACGTTTAGAGTGCGACAAGCAACGGGTGAAATGGACAGCTAAAACGAACAGATACCAAAATTTGTACTTTAATTTTCGTATCTGTTTGACTTAGATGGGAATTTCAGTTGATTGGAGCACGTTTAGAGTGCGACTCAACACGGGTGAAATTGAGCATTAACCTGATTACAGCTCGAATCCCGTCTTTGGATTCAAACTGTAATCAAGTTAAGCGGAAATTTCAGTGTTGAAGAGCACGTTTAGAGTGCGACAAGTCATGGGTTGAAAGTGAGGATTAACTTCGACTCACACTAAAATCCTGCTTTTGGATTTCAGTGTGAGTCAAGTTAACCGCAACTTTCAATGACTTGGAACACGTTTAGAATGTCCCACCCAACTTCTCTCCTCAACCCATAAAAATAAAAAGAAAGTAGGAACCAGTTTGCAAATAAAAAGAATGTTTACCTTATTTTCACTGGCAATCATTTGGCTTTGCCTTGCCGGTTTCACGGTTGTCGGTCATCGTGGTGATCCCATCAAGCAGCCGGAAGAAACTTTTGCCAGCTTCAATCAAGCGTTCACCGATGGGGCCGATTATGTTGAGCTCGATCTGCACGTCTCCCAAGATAACGTCCTGGTAATCTCGCATGATCGCAATTTGCAGCGAATCACTGGTCAAAATGCGATTGTTTCGCAAACACCTTGGGCAACGCTGAAAACTTTCAAACAAAAAAATGGCGAACCAATGCATTCGCTCGACGAATTGTTTGCCTACTATCAAAACAAACCGAACACCAAGTTTCTGATCGAAACGAAGAAAACAAAAAAAGGCAATCCTCAAAACATGGAAGCCCTGATCGCACAATCGGTTCAGAAATATCACATGGAATCGCGAATCATGTTTCACTCATTTTCGTTGCTCAGCCTGCAAAATTTGCAAAAGCTGCTGCCTAGCGTGCCCCGAATTTTTATTGCCGGCACTTTGAAGAAAATAAACTTCGACGTCTTTCAATATTCCACTGGCGTTAATATTTCTTCAACCCTAGTCAATGAACAAATCATCAAGCAACTTCACGCGGCCAACCAAAAAGTTTACGTCTGGGATCAAATGAATGAAAGCGCGGATCAATGGAACTGGTTGGTCAACTTACCGATCGACGGCGTGGTGACCAACTATCCTGCCACCGGCAAACAATATCAAGAGGCAAAAGTGAAAGCGACCGACAAAAAAGTGTCTTTTTCTGGCACACTATTAAGTCTCAAGAATGAAACCAGTTATGAAAATCCATATAATCTCACCGTCAAAAAAGCGACGATCCAGCCGCTTGTTTCCTATAACGTCGATCATTTCATTATCAGCGATGGACAACCGTACTACCAAATCGAACCCAATCGTTTCATTTCCGCACTCGGTTTCAATAATGTGGACGATATTAACAAACTGACGCCCTATTTAGGACAGCAGTTGGCACTCAAGAACAATTTAACTCGCGCGCAATTTTACGATAGTCCTTTTGCGCCCAAATCCACTGGCAACTATCTACTTCCAAACGAGACACTGACAATTACTTCAGTTCAATATAATAATGATGAACTCTGGTTACAAACGAAAAACGGCTGGTTGAAAACAACGGACATTCGTGTTAATTTTGACCCGCAGAGTCTCAACTGGCGTGCTTACCAAAAATTGCCCGCCGCTCAAAAACTAGCCACTCCAGAGATCAAATCACCGATTATCTTACATTTATCGATAAATAAACAAAATAATTGGCAAATGTTGGCTGATTTCCATTATAATCAAATTATTATCAAAACGATTTTAGGATGAGGTATCACCATGAAAAATAACGACGAATGGCTCGAAGATGAAACACCCAATCAGATCGATCACGAACAACTTATTAAAGATGTTAAAGCAACCCTGCCCACCAATGAATCGACAGAAACAATTTCAGCTTTTTTCAAAATACTCGGTGATCCGACCCGTGCTAAAATTATCTATGCCCTATATGAATCAGAACTGCGCGTTTACGACATTGTCGCGATTCTCGGACTCTCACAATCCAGCGTGTCGCACCAACTAAGGCTCCTGAAACAAACCAAACTAGTCAAAAACCGCAAAGCCGGCAAAGAAGTCTACTACTCACTAGCAGACGACCACGTCATGACCATCTTTAAACAGGTTATTGAACATATTAACGAATAGAGTGTGACTCAACACGGGTTGAAATTGAGCATTAACCTGATTACAGCTTGAATCCCGCTTTTGGATTCAAACTGTAATCGAGTTAAGCGGAAATTTCAGTGTTGAAGAACACGTTTACCGCACCGCAACCAAATCCATCTCAAGAAATGAGGAATTGACATGATCGATTGGCAAACAGAAGCAAAAAAACGCACGGAAGAATTATTTACGGACTTATTCACCATGTTACACATCGATAGTGAACGCGATGTTGAACACAGCACCACTGAGTTTCCACTTGGTGAAGGCCCTGCTATAGCATTGCGGCAAATGCTGAGCTTGGCAGAACGCGACGGTTTTAAAACGAAGAACGTCGAAAATGTGGCCGGTCGGATTGAATTTGGTGCCGGTGATGAAACGCTGGGAATTTTAGCCCACGTGGATGAAGTCCCTGCTGGTTCGGGTTGGGATACTGATCCGTTCGAGCCACAAGTTATCGACGGTAAATTATATGCCCGTGGTAGCGCGGACGATAAAGGCCCGATGATGGCCGCCTATTACGCCCTTAAAATTATCAAGGAACTTAACTTGCCCGTTTCGAAACAAGTTCACTTTATTCTAGGAACCGATGAAGAAAGCGAATGGGCTGGGATCACCCGTTATTTAGAAGTTGAGCCAACACCCGACTTCGGTTTCTCACCCGACGCCGAATTTCCAATCATCAATGGTGAAAAAGGAATCGCGTCATTCTTGATTGAATTCAAACCCGAACTCACGACCAACGGCGAAATCCGCTTGCTCAAATTTGATAGCGGTCTGCGTGACAACATGATTCCGCAAACCGCCACGGCAATCATCGAAGGTTACGAATTAGATAACTTAAGTACCGAATTTGTTGCCTTCGCAGCAGAAAATGGCCTCGTCGCCGACGCACAAGTTGAAGATCACCAATACATTCTCGAACTGACGGGTAAAGGCGCACATGCGTTGGAACCTCGTGCTGGTGTCAACGCGGCAACTTATTTAGCAACTTTCTTAAATGGGTTAGATCTAGACCTCGCCGGCAAACAATATGTCCAAGTTATTGCCGATCATTTTCATTTAGATTCACGAGGCGCACACCTGGGGATCAAAACCACCGACGATTTAATGGGCGAATTAACGGCCAGCCCCGATATTTTCCATTACCGCGTTGGTGAAATCAGCGATATTGTCGTCAACGTTCGTTTCCCTCAAGGCATTGCGGCGGAACAAATTACCAAACTAATGGAGCAAGCCATTAATCACGCCAACGTGAGCAGTAAAATCTTCGGCCGCGTGGAGACACCCCATTATGTTTCGGCCGATGATCCGTTGGTCAAAACTTTGCTGAGCGTTTACGAACGTCAAACTGGTAATAAGGGCAAAGAACAAGTTATCGGTGGTGGCACATATGGGCGTATTCTTCCCCGCGGTGTTGCCTTCGGTGCTCAATTCCCTGGTCGCGAAAATGTGATGCATCAGGCAAACGAGTACATGCCAGTCGACGACATCATCGCCGCGACTGCAATATACGCCGAAGCTGTGTACGAATTGATCAAATAAATTAACGTATCAAAAAAGCAGATCAAAATTTTGAGGGCTATACTCCTACTTAAGTAGACAAGCAAATAATCAAAGCTTGTACACTTAGGAAGGAGTT
>NZ_RHOW01000062.1 GCF_003946215.1 Lapidilactobacillus mulanensis | reverse complement strand
CATGCCGTTCAAGAATGTGCATAAACACTTTAATTATTTGATTGTCCTCTTGACAGGAGCCGAGCCCATGTTCACTTTTTTCCAGGTGCGCTTTTTGAAGTGCGTGAACATTTTCCGCGCCAGCAACATTTAACACGGAGCCAGATAAGTCAACTGTGCGCTGAGTAATACCAAGTTTTCGTTGAGGACCGAGTGAAATATCAGAAGCATTATAAAATTCACCAGAAAGTTGAACTAATTGTCCAATTTTTTCTTCGAGCGTAAGTGATTGTAGTAATGATTGTAGTTCATCTTTTTTCAAAATACGTCCTCCAAAATACGATTTTATTCTTTGACTTCAGACTGTTCAGCTGCAAGTGCTTTTTTATCAGCATGACGTAGCCATGGGTACCAAAGTAATGGCGCGATAATTAATTGAATGACTAATTGAAGAATGATGATTGAAACATGACCCTCAACTGATGCATGGATCCCTATTGGCAACCCGAACACCGCTTGAACACCAGTAAATCTCGCAACCAAACCAATTCTTGTAACAATATAACTAATAATCAAAACAATTGTATTATTTGTGATAAAAGGAACCACAAAATCAAAATTCAAAACAAGTGGTGTCCCAAAAATAACGGGTTCTGTCACTCCAAATAGTGCTGGAACAACCGCAAGACGTCCAAGATCACGATAACGTTTGCTTTTTGCAATCAGCATCAACAGAACTAGTCCTAGTGCGGTGCCACCCCAAGTAATAATGTTAAAGAATGCGAGGCCAATTATATTTGGTGCGGCATGACCAGCTTGAATTGCTGCCAAATTTTCCATATCCATTGCTAACCAGATTGGAGTGACCAGTGGTAAAACAACGTTAGTTCCATGAATCCCAAAGAACCAAAGGATTTGCATAACTAAGCTGACGACGATCATGGCACCAATAGAACCACCCAATCCACGTAAAGGAACTTGAATCAGCGAATAAATCATTTGGTGCACACTACCCCAATCAGTAAGCAAGAATAAGTAGCTGACCACTGCAGCAATAACACCAGTTACAATTGCTGGGATAAGAGAAGCAAATGCATTAGAAACCATCGGTGGAACACCCGCTGGCATTTTAATTGTCCAACCATGCTGCTTAATATAGACGTAAAAACGAGCAACTAATAATCCAATTATTAAAGCAGAGAAAACACCTTGGGAAGACAGCCAAGTGGTAGGAATAGCAGTAATTAAGTTCTTGCCATCCTTAATTTGACCCAGTGGCGTGAGAATCAAGAAACTCATCAACGCAATAATTCCCGCAGCAGTACCATCATCACCTTCTATAAAGAATGGTACCAGATGTTTGGCAACTAAAAATACAATGTATAAAGCCAATGCATTGATCGTGACGTTGCCAACATTACCGGCGATGGTTTGAAGATTTGTAAGCTTCTGGTTAGCCGCGAAAACGCCAATCAATGTTGCAAACGATCCAAGGATGATTGGTCCCAACGTCGCCATCATAGCTCCCATCAGAGCCTGTAAATATTTGTTCGTTCCCACTTTATCAAGTACGGGCGAAATCTTATTAAAAAATGCTTGTATCTTATCCTTCATGATAAACCTCCTGAGGTTGTAAAAGATTTGCAATTAATGATTACGCTATCATTGTAAAGCGTAATCATCCGTGCGACAATGTTGTTAATAGGACAATTATATGTAAATAATTGACATTTAAAGAGGATTGTTATTATGAAGCTTGAACATGAATTAATTCGAAGCACAGGCGTATTGCCTTTTAATGCCTTTAGCTTCTCCGCTAAAGATGTAACCCGTGTCATACCACAGCACTGGCATCAAAGTACCGAACTCATATTTTGCCTAAGTGGCGCACTGAATGTTTGGATTGAGGGTATCTTATATCGAATGAACACCGGAGATATTATTGTGATCGATCCAAACACCACCCATTATACTCAAAGCCCCGTCACCAATCATATCTTGTGTATCCAATTACCAATGCAATACTTGCAAGAGCTGACAGAAAACCAATTTATGCATTCATTCGTGTTTGATCTAAACACGGTTTCGACATCACTACCATCACCATTATTGACACAACTGCAACAATCATTGGGAGCAATTACTGCAATCATTGAAACAGCCGCCAGCACAACAACTCTGTCGGCACAAATTAAGGAGCAATCATTAGTTTTAGAAATCATTAGTCAGCTGGTCTCCAATTGCAGTTCTGCTGCTCAGCTCGATCAGAATAAAATGGTTCCCAACTCCATTGTTTTTATGAATGCCGTCACTAAATATATTAACGAGCATTTCATCGAAGTTTTGACATTACATTGTATTGCCAATGCATTCAATTACTCGGACAGTTATTTTTCAAGAGCATTCAAACAAAATTTTAACATGAATTTCCATGATTTCTTAATATTTGTTCGGCTGAACGATGCCGTCAACAGAATGTTAACCAGTGACGATACACTTTCTGAAATTGCTCGGCAAAGCGGTTTTGATAATTATCGCAACTTTTATAATTCATTCGTTCGAATTTATCAAGAGAAGCCAAAGAACTATCGTGAAAATGCAAGAGAAATTGCGGGACTATAGGGGATTACAACGCCGGCTGAAATACAGCGTATAAAAAAGTAGCTACTCATCATGAGTAGCTACTTTAAAAACTCACAAATAATATTTCATTTTACTCCTGCGTTTGAATTAATAGTTTTACTGCACCAATCATGCCTGCATCATTTTTTAATTTGCATGGCAGAATAACCGGCATATTAACCAGGGACAAAACGTGATATTTTTGAATAATTTTGTCGTAAGCCCTTTGAATCTTGTCCATTATTACCTTATCAGCACTGATTCCCCCACCGATTAAGATTGCTTCCGGTGCGATATAAACACTGATATTAACCAATAAACGCGCAACATCATCTAAGAACTCATCAAAAAAATGTTGAGCGATTGCGTCTCCCTCTTTTGCTAAACTAAAAATTAATGCAGCATCGGTAATTTTTTGATCCGTAGCCAAACTATACTTTCTGCATAGACCACCGACCACTCCAGCATGCAACGAAGTAGAGTCTAATTTATACTCAGCATCACTACGGTCCATGAGTGAAACGCCGAATTCACCAGCTAAACCGCCCAGTCCCCAGTACAGTCGATTGTTGATCACGATTGCACCACCAACGGCTGATCCTAGTGTTATACAAACGTAATCGCTATAATTCTTACCATTTCCCAACCAGCCTTCAGACAATGCCACTGCCTTACTATCTGTGATTATTTCTGCGGGCAATTTGAGCGCTTCTTCAACTATCTTTTTAATATTTAAACCAATCAAACTTTTTAACGCGCCAGCCGTTTGCATAATACCTTCACTGCTGATCACGCCAGGTAAGCTAATTCCCACACCGATAATCGTAGTTCTTTTGGACTGCTTTATTAAATACGTATTTATTATTTTAGTGATCTCACTAATATCATATTTACTCTCGACCTTACATCTATCAACAATTTGGCCATTTGAAGAAACAACACCCATTTTGATAAAGGTTCCCCCAATATCAACACCAAGATAATATTTATTCATTATTAGCTTTCCTCCAGAGGAATCTGAAATCTTCAAATCGTTTAAGATTGTCGAGCAAGATCATGCTATTCTCAGTGATTTTCCCAACGACGTTGATTCTATCATCACATGGTCGACTTTTTAAAGCAATTTGGACTTCACCTTTATACTGTCCATATTTATCATTTAGGATTAAAATATCGCCACGTTTGATTTCGTTGGGTCTTTCATTTGAACTAGGCAATGATTGATTCGTGATCTTAGCTCTAATTCTGGTTGATCGGATCATATATTCCGAAGAATCTCCACGATAGTTATGAATGTGATCAAATAAGATTTCTTTCTCAAAATCAGTAACGCTTGATTCAAACTCAACGTCTATTGACTTTTGAGACTCCTTTACTGCTTCACTTACAGATTTCAATTCAGCCTTAGAAGCAAACATTGTCCCGATAATTACGTCATCAATGAGTCCACTTTGCGCTAAGTCTCTAGCTTGTATATCAATCGGAAGGCTCCTATGATCCTCTAATGTCACCAACCCTTCTTGGAGCTGCCAAGGCCCATATTGTCCAGTATGAGAGGTAATAAATGCGGCAGTCTTTAAGAAGTGTTGACGATATTTTTTTGTGTATATTTCAAATTGATTTCTTGAAAGTCCAGTATATTTTTGTGGAAAAAAGTTATGGCATCCTCTTAATTGCTTGAGGTTTGGCCCAAAATCTAAAATCTGTTCCAAGTAATGATTATAGTTGCTCATATTCAGCTCTATTGTTATCCCGTAAGAATTATGTGTCATCTCTGACTCTTCTTTACCTGCCATACCTGAATCAAAGCGCATGCACTGGATACCAAAATCGGCGATGGGCTTTAAATTATGGTAACTCGCACCAAAGACCTCAAACAATTGTGGCACAAAATCTACAGTTACCTGGTAATTCTTATCATTAGCTATTCGGATAATCTTTTTATATCGTTTCAATTCACCTTGTATATTATTTTTATCAATCTGAAGAAGACTTAAAAACAAACGGTGAAATCCATATCTTTGACCTAAGGATAGGTATTCTTCTATTTCAGCAGTACTTGCTTTTTCTGGATAAACGGAAATTCCAATCATAAATATCCTATCTCCAACTCTTATTTACTTTTTTCTTCTTTTAATTCCTTCATATCTGCAAATTTGACAAATGGGAACCAGATTAACGCCACAATGGCTGTAATGATTATATAAATCAGTAAGAATTTCCATCCACCAATTAATGCAAATTTGACAAATCCAGGTGTTGTCCACGGAATGGCTTCAGCAGTTGGATTATATGGAATTGTTAAAACGGTGCTCATCAATCCCCATGAAGTAAAGCCTGCAATTAAGGGGCTCAAAACGAGTGGAAAGAAGAAGATTGGATTCAATACAGTCGGAATACCAAAATTCAAAGGCTCAGTAATATTGAAAATTGTTGGTAGTGCGCCTAATTTGAACATCTGTTTATAACGTGCAGATTTAGCAAACATCAAACAAATTACTAACCCAAGTGCATTTCCGGCAGCACCACCGACTCCATATACCATTGAAGCCATTGCAAACGGTAAGTGTGTCCCCGCAGTATAGGCATCAATATTTGTCGTCATCATTGTAAGCGTAACTGCTGAGAGTGGACCAGAAATAACCGCATTATGAATACCAAAGAACCAAAGGAACGCAACCAATACCTGAATAAATATCATCGAGATTGGGTTAGCCATCAAACTATTCAGGGGTGCACTAATTACTTGCGTGATCAGTGTGAAAACATCATGGAACTGTGTAAATGAGAATGCGATTCGAATTGCACATACAATCATGAATATTGCTGTGACAATAAACGTTGGTGCGAGTGAATCCGAAACCATTGGCGGAACAGATTCTGGCAGTTTTATTGTTAGATTTTTCGTTGATAAAAATGCAAATAGTCTTGTAACTAGAATTGCGACTATCATCCCAACAAAAATACCTTGTCCGCCCAAATAATCAAATTTAACTGCATTTACTGATGACTCGATCCACTTGCCACCTTCATTAACATGAGTAGTAATTTGCTGTGGAATTAGAATAAAGTATGAGGCTAACGCAATAAGCCCGGCATTTTGAGAATGTGCTCCTAATTTTTTCGCATACGCAAAGGCAATATTGTATACAGCAAACAATCCCATCAATCCAATTGACGCATTACTAACTGCAGCTAAGCCAGGAGCCAAGTTTGTATCTTGAAGCCATTTTAGCCATGCAGGAATAGGAAAATTAGCTAGGATTAATATGAATGCTGATCCAATTGTCGCAGGACTCGTTCTGATAAAGCCCTCTGATAAAGCGCCAAGAATTTTGTTATTTTGCATTTTTGCTAATATTGGCAATAATCTATTATTCAAAAACGATTCGAACTTGTTCATAGTATTGATCTCCCATCAATATGATTTTTGCTAAAGTACTTTGGCCACCCATAGTATAAGCGATGGCACTTTAAGGAAATATCAAAAAGGTGTCTATATTGTAATAAAAGTGTTATTTTTATTTAGGGGGGTATTCAACTATGTCACCAATATTAATTTACTCAATAAATTCAATAGCTGAAAAAATTGGGCTGGGTGCGAAAATAACAACTCATAATTTCAATCTTGATGATCAACTCATTTTAGACCGCATAACAATTTACAATAATGACAGAGAAATTTTTGGTAAATTCTTTAGCAAAGACGAACACACTCGGCAAATAACCGAATTGACTTTTGGCCCATTGTTGATGGCAGAAGTGAAATTTGGTTCAGAAGATCTAGAGGACAATTTAGAGCAATTTCGTGGTGTTTTAAAGAATCTATTTGTCGTAACCAATAGATCGTTACCTCAAGGTTTTGACGAATCTTCTTTGACCATTTCAAGCTTTTACAAGAAAAGTACGTTTACTTATAACGCACTTTCTGAAATTGGCGAATATTATAAACTTGAGCTACTTCTATTTGCGCATATTAAGGACAGAAATAAAATGGCTGCATTCCGAACGCTCTCATTATGCGTAAAATATTATTATAAATTTCTGACGGTTGATCAATTGAAATGTTTTTATATTTCAATTATTACCCTGTTAACCCGTGTGGAAATAGAAAAGGGCTATCCCGTTAACAAACTTTTTGATAAACAATTTCAATTATACGGCTATTTACCGTCAGTTCAGAATATGAATTCATTTGAATCATTAACAAAAAAAGCCATTCGCAAATTGCAATAGTAAGTTAGCCAGTACCGATAAAGCACACAGACGAAAT
>NZ_RHOW01000061.1 GCF_003946215.1 Lapidilactobacillus mulanensis | reverse complement strand
TGGGTGTAGCTAGATCGAGTGATTGCCCCTTAGGAAAGTAACGTCTGAGTATACGATTGTGGACCTCATTAGTGGCGCGTTCGGCCGAGCTATAAGGGTGGGCATAATAAGTCTCGGCAACACCCTCAAGCGCAGCCGTTAGCGTGGTGAACTCTGTTCCGTTATCCGCCGTAACTGTCCGCATAACGTCACCGAATTCAGCCGTAATATTTTGCATGGCATAAGCCACAGATTCAGCGTCTTTACCCTCGATCAAGCGGACAATCTCATAGCGCGTTTTACGTTCGGTAAACGTTAATAGGA
>NZ_RHOW01000060.1 GCF_003946215.1 Lapidilactobacillus mulanensis | reverse complement strand
CTTTAATAAGCATCTCAAGCGCACCACCCACCACAAAGAACAATTTCCAACGGAAGATTCACTGGATTGCTTCCTGGTTTCTCAGTTTAATGTTTATAACGAGAAGTCTCTGAAGCGGATCCACCGAGGGCTCAAAGGACTCCAGGACACCTTGGAAGCATCATTTATTTAAGTTAGATACATATTATATGTACGAAGGCATTTCATTTACACAAGATTCTTGACGCTCCCGGTTGGGTACAACAAGAATTGCAGTAGCATAGTCACCATTGATGAAACTACTTAATGATTAAATTGAGCAATTTCTCAAATAGCACAAACTGCTCTTCATAAAACGAAAAGCAGTTCATAATGTATTTAGATATTTCATTGTGCTATTGACCAGAAACACACTATTTAAGGTACCTTTCTCTTTTCGCTGAGATTCACCAACTTCAATTGCACAAAAAAGCGTGAGCACAAGGCTCACACTTTTTCTAGTTGACTATCCTAAAAATTCGAAAACATCTTTACGATCATACAATTTCAAGATTTTTTCAAATAAGATTTGACCTACGAAAGCAGCTACGATTGGTACAACAAACCAGCTGATTAATAGTAGAATAATACTCAAACCGGCGTCCAATGAAGCCAACGGACCTACCAACCCTACCAAACCGAAACCAGCAGAAGCAGGAGTCCCTGAGACTGAGAATAACGCTACTGGAATTGCTGAGATGATAGCGGTGAATAGACATGGCACCAAGATAATTGGTTTCCTAAACAAGTTTGGCATCATCATTTTCATAGCACCCAATGCGATGGCCAAAGTAACCCCTGGTTTGTTGACTTTCCAAGAGTTAACTACCAAGACAACTGTTGTTGCGGCAACACCCATAGCGGCTGCACCAGCAGAAACACCGTTCAATTGAATTGCCATACCAATGGCAACTGTAGAGATCGGCGAGATAATCAAGAAAGCAAAGGAACATGCAATCAAGATTGACATCAAAATTGGTTGCAAAGTAGTAAAGGTATTAATTAATTCACCGATAGCGGCAGTAATCTTGGTTACGTAAGGATATAAATAATAGCCGATTAGACCAGCGCCGATACCAACAACGATTGGTGTTGCAACAATTGCCACGGACCCAAATTTTTCGCCGATCAACAAGATCATGCCGACAGCGATTGATGCAGTAATCATGGTATTGATGATGTCTCCGGTACCAGCACCGATATAAGTAGCTGTGTCAGGATTGAATTTCACAACACCGGAGCCAACGAAAGCTGCACCGGCAACTACTAACATTTGCATTGGTTTGAAGCCAAACTGCACCGCAATCAAAGCGCCAATCAATAGTGGAGTAGCTAGTTGGAAAATAACTGCCATTTGTGTGATCGTTACTGCTAAGGTATTTTCACCAAATAATTTCAAAATTGCTGCCAATACCGCGTTAGGAATCAACCCTACGATGATCCCCGTTGCGGTACCCGCTAATACTTTATTTAAAAATATTTTTGGAGTTAATTTTTCTTCCATTTTCTCGTCCTCTTTCTAATGATTACTATTTCGCTCCTAGAATTTCTTCTTTACTATGAACCAGTTGCGTTAAGAAATCACAGTAAGGAGTTACTACGCCATATTTTTTACCTTTACGAGAAATGGCTCCGTTGATGTAGTCAATCTCGGTCAAACGGTTATTTTTTATCAAGTCTTGGTGCATCGATGGGAAATGCATACCAATCGTAGTCGGGTCAAAACAAGTTTCTACATGTTCGATTACTTCGGGAATGTCTAAGTTGACGTTTTCTTTGGCAGCAACAGCTGCAAATTCGTTAACAATAGTCACTACCATGTCATGAGCAGGTTTGGTTGCACCAAGCCCCGCCATATTGACGTCTAAAATCGTGCATAAGCCATTCATCGTACCATTGACACAAGCTTTACGATAAATTGAATAATGAATGTTGTCGGAATATTTGGCATTTAAACCAGACGCGGACAAAGTTTCCGCCAATTTTTTCGCTGATTCTTCTTGGCCAATACCTAGATTTTGCAATTCAACAGACCCGCTGCCAAATAATTTAGCCTTGCCGGGACCTTCTAGACCAGCAGTCCACATGGTGTTGCCGATAAAGATTTTTTCCATCGGTACGAATTTTTCGATTACGTCTTCATGACCGATACCGTTTAAAAGACACAAAACTTCTGTGTGATCAGCAATTAATGGTTTAACATCCTGCAGCATTTTTTCCAACTGCATTGCCTTCGTGAATAAGATAATCAAATCAAATTGCTCACCAGTGGGCACCTCATTCTGATTAACAATTGGGACTTTAACAGTAATTTCTTCGCCATTATAATTAGCCTTCAATCCGTTTTCTTTGATGGCATTGATATGCTCCTGCCAGCCGTCGATTAGCAAAACATCGTTACCACCTTGTTTCAACATCAGTCCGAACCGGGAACCCATCGCGCCGGCCCCTGCAATTGCAATTTTCATAAATAAAAGCCTCCAAACTTAATTTATAATAAGTGAACATTTTCACATTTCTCATTATAGAGTTTTCATTCAAAAACTTCAAGTAGGAGAGTGTAAAATATTTTGTGTAAATAGAAAAAAGGAAGTCCCTTCTGTAGAATAGAGTTACCACAACACATTCACAGAAAAGAGGACTTCCATATGAACGATTTTACTACAGAAATTCTAAAGACTCTAGCGAACAAAGGCGATTTGAATGAATTATTCCGTGTCCATTTGGAAAAAGCTGTCAATACGCTTCTCAAAACGGAGTTAACGGCTTTCCTCGATTACGAAAAGTACGATCGCATTGGTTTTAACACGGGTAATTCTCGTAACGGCTCCTATGACCGTACGGTCAAGACCGAGTACGGGGAACTTCATCTCCAGATCCCGCGCGACCGCAACGGCGAGTTCAAGCAACAGACTGTTCCTGCTTATAGACGGACGAATGATACGTTAGAGGAGACCGTCATTCACCTCTTCCGAAAAGGTATTACCATGTCGGAAATCGCAGACTTGATTGAGAAAATGTATGGGCATCACTACACGCCCCAAACCATGTCCAATATGACTAAATCATTTACGGAAGAAGTCACTTCATTTAAGGAACGTGAGCTTCATGACCGTTATGCCGCTATTTATATGGACGCAACCTATATCCCTTTAAAGCGGAAAACCGTCGCCAAGGAAGCCATTCATTTCGCAGTTGGCATTCGCCCGGACGGTTCAAAGGAAGTGTTGAGCTATGCGATTGCACCAATTGAATCTATCACGATTTGGGAAGAGATTTTAATAGACCTCCAGGAACGTGGCGTGAAAAACGTCCTCCTTTTCATCGCGGATGGCTTAAAGGGGATGGCAGGGGCCGTGCAGCGGTTCTACCCCAAAGCCCGTTTTCAACATTGCTGTGTGCACGTTTCCCGTAATATCAGTCACAAAGTGCGTGTCGATGATCGTAAGGAAGTCTGTGATGATTTTAAAATGGTGTATCAAGCGTCATCTAAAAAGGCGGCATTGGAAGCACGTGGTGCTTTTGCGGAAAAATGGAAAACCAGCTATCCAAAAATGGTGGAATCGATCCTTTCGAACGATTACCTGCTCACTTTCTATGATTTCCCATTAGCCATACGCAAGACTATTTACTCTACGAACTTGATTGAATCCTTTAATAAGCAAATCAAGAAATACAGCCACCGCAAGGAACAGTTCCAAAATGAAGAGTCGATGGAACGTTTCTTAGTCTCGTCTTTTGATACTCACAACCAAAAATTCCTAGGTCGCAGTCATAAAGGTTTCCAACAGGCCGAAGGCGAGCTCGAACAAATGCTGAGTCAACCGATGGAGAATTAGAGATAATCTACAGTAGGGAAGAACCATTTACACAAAATTATTGACGCTCCCTACCAACTTTTCAAAACACATTAAGTGATATATTAATAATAAATAGAATTAATAACAGGAGGTCATTATGTTTTTAGCTATTAAAGAGATGCTACATGAAAAATTGCGTTATAGCCTAATAGTGGCACTTATATTTTTAGTAAGTTATCTTTTGATTATTCTTACTGGTTTAGCCACTGGTTTAGCTAACCTAAACAAAGCGGCAATTAACGAGTGGGATGCTTCAAGTATTGTCTTAAATAGTGATTCTGAAGGACGTTTACAACAATCTTTTCTTTCACAGGATGAGGTTGCTAGTTTACCCAATAATGGAACCAGAATTTCACAGTATAGTACACTTGTAAAATCAGAAAATGGATTAAAAGAGAATGCTCAATTAGTAGCTCTTGATTCCAAATCGTTCATATTTAAAAAATTGAAAATAACAAGTGGTAGTAAAAATATCCGAAACAATGCCGGCGTCGTATCGGATAAATTCAAAAGTGATGGATTCAAAATCGGTGACTACTTGTTAGTTGCTAATTCATCATTGAGGATTAAAATTACAGGTTTTACACCCAGGGCAACTTTAAGTGCTCTTCCCGTGGTTTATATTTCACCAGACACTATTCAATCACTGAATAAAGGTGTAACAAATGCTGTGGTATTCAAGAATACGTTAAATAATTCAAAAATACCAAAAGGGACTAATCAGTTGAGCATTGGCTCATTTATTAATAAATTACCTGGATATAGTGCACAACAACTCACATTCAACTTCATGATTGGTTTTTTGTATATTATTATTCTAATTGTTATTTCAATTTTCTTGTATATTCTGACCGTTCAAAAATTACCCAACTTAGGTGTCTTGAAGGCGCAAGGAGTCTCAACGCAATATCTTGTTTTAAGTACGTTATTTCAATCATTTATTATGTCGGTTATTGGCGTTATTATAGCCATTATATTAGGTGAAATAACAGCTATTACGTTACCCAGCGAGGTACCCATTGTCATCGATAAAAGTAATATTATTGTAACTGGAATAGGTATTATTATTATGTCCTTGTTGGGTGCATTGATACCAATTCGCCAAATTGCCAAAGTTGATCCTTACAAAATTATTGGAGGTTAATTTCATGTCAAATCTAATTTTCGACTCAGTCACAAAAATTTTTGGTGAAGGGAGTAGTAAGTACGTAGCACTAGAAAATATTAATTTCGAAGCAGAAAGTGGTCAGCTTATTTTAGTTGTAGGGCCATCAGGATCAGGAAAAACTACATTTTTGACTATAGCAGGCGGACTACAGACACCAACTAATGGTGACGTAAAAATAAATGACAGTACAATTAACAGTTTGTCCAAAAAACAACAAACAAAATTAAGATTGGAAAAGATAGGATTTGTTTTACAATCTTATAACTTAGTCCCATTTTTAACGGTCGAAGAACAGTTTAAATTCGTAGATAAACTAAAAAGCCAAAATTTGACTGAACAAAAAATGCATGAGCTTCTTTCTGATTTAGGACTTTTAGAACTGCTAAAAAAATATCCTAATCAACTTTCTGGTGGACAAAAGCAGCGTGTGGCAATTGCTAGAGCATTATACACTGATCCTGACTATATTTTAGCAGATGAACCCACAGCCGCATTAGATACAGATAGATCCATGAAAGTAATCGAGCTACTCAGAGATTTAGCGCACAAAAGAAATAAAATTATTATTGTAGTTACTCATGACTTAAGGTTAAAAGATATGGCAGACAAAGTTTATCAGATAATTGACGGTAAAATGACAATCCTGGAGAAGTAATTTAATTTATGACTAAAAATCAGGTAGCGTCAAGAATCTTATGTAAATGAAATGCCTTCGTACATATAATATGTATCTAACTTAAATAAATGATGCTTCCAAGGTGTCCTGGAGTCCTTTGAACCCTCGGTGGATCCGCTTCAGAGACTTCTCGTTATAAACATTAAACTGAGAAACCAGGAAGCGATCCAGTGAATCTTCCGTTGGAAATTGTTCTTTGTGGTGGGTAGTGCGCTTGAGATGCTTATTAAAGTTCTCAATCAGGTTAGTGGAGTATAGTGATTGCCGGATAGCTGGTGGAAAGTCCATGAAAGTGAGTAAATTCGGCATTTTAAGCAGATCTTTGATTAATTTGGGATAGGTCTGATGCCAGTTGTTGGCGAAAATCGCAATTTCGAGGTGGTGACGAAAAACTTCGTCCAAATCTTACTTTTGGGCTAGTGCAGCGATAATTTCTGTGGTAAGTTCATTCATGGGGAATGCCTCCTGTGATGTTTTCTGTGGTTACTAAATATCATAAGGGAATGCCTCCTGGTAGAAGATATGGAGAGAAGTAATTTAATGTTTAATGATGATTATAATGGTGATGGTCGTGTCGATAGCCAAGATATCAATGATGAATTTGAAGACGAATACATGGATGATTATAACGATCATCTCCATCGACTAGAAGAGCAAGAAGCAGATCATGAGCTTAATCGGATTCATCAGGAGTGTGATAATGAATCTCATGATTCATTAGACGTTGAGGATGATTTGGCAGATGATTATGTTGATTTGACGGTTGAAGAAGAACGCAATCTTGATAATGAAGCTTATTATCGTGATCAAAACGGCCTCGTTTATGTTCAAGAAGCTTTGCGTGATTATGATGGGATGTCGCCAGAACATCAAGAAATTGCGATTAATCAATATAACTATAATCGTAATCATCATCTTGACTATCTTAACAGCGCTGATTACGTTTATGATCCTGAGTACCCATTTAAAGATACGCCTAATCCGTTCTCGGATTATTATGATATGGATCCTAAAACCGGGGAATTTACGCCTAAACCTAAACCCATGCCTAAAACAGCATCAAAGGAAAAGCAGCATGGTTCTATCAACCATATGTTAGGTCAACTGCCTATATTTAATATTGCTGCGGGTGGTATCAATGATCGGGCAAAACAACGTAAATTTGTTCGTAAACCTAGGTCATTAGAATCTTTTGAAATCCCGACAAAACGAACAGTAGAATTGAATCAACAAGATAGCAATTCAAAGTATGATGTTGTCGATCAAGGCGGTAATGTCTACTGGTATGTCACAAGAAGCAGTCTCTGGCTGCGGACTTTTGCAAATCCGTTATTTGATATAGAGCTTATTGGTATTGTAGGTGTAATTTTATATTATGCAGCTTCTATCAACGATGATACAGGAATTTCCCTATTATTAGCGATAGTCGTCGCAGTGATTATGATTTGTTATCATCATGATATTGTAAAACGACATGCTGTTGAACAAGGATCTTATCGAGCTACCGTGAAGAAAGGAATCTTCAGTTATTTATTATCAACTGACAGAGACTTATAAAACGTTATATAATATTAGATTTTAATGAATTACTTATTCCAGGTTAGAGATAAAAATTTGCAAATTAAGAATAAAAATAACTTAAAAAAACAATTAGTTTGATTGTTGCGAGGAGAAAAGAGAGTGTCAAGAATTTTGTGTAAATGAGTAACTCTTATTTGCATGATTAAATGACCAATTTCAAAA
>NZ_RHOW01000006.1 GCF_003946215.1 Lapidilactobacillus mulanensis | reverse complement strand
TTAGAATCTATGTTTTAAAAAAAGGACGAGAGGCTTTTCTATTTACACATAAAATTTGACACTCTCTCAGCTTGAACATTCTTGCTGTTTTACGTCTATTAATTTGATGCTTTTTACCAACTATTACTTATAAATTTATTTTTTGACTCTTCGGGGTTATTTGCTTGCCATTCTCAGCAATTATCTTCTGATACCATTTGAAACTATCCTTGGGGATTCGTTGCTGCGTTCGTTCACCATTATCATCACGATCTATATAAACAAATCCATAGCGCTTTCGATAACCATTGAGCCAACTAAGTAAATCCGTAAATGACCAGGCGCAATAACCAATCATTTCAACACCATCTGTAATTGCTTCTTTCATTGCCAACAGATGTTCCTGCAAATATTTGATCCGATAGCTGTCATGGATCTGTCCGTCTTCCAATTTGTCCATAGCACCCAACCCATTTTCGGTTACAAAAATGGGAAGGCGATATTTCTCATACACCTGACGTAAGGCAATGCGGAAACCTATGGGATCTATCTCCCAACCCCATTCTGTTTTTGCCAGATAGGGACTTGAAACCGAATTAAACATTGGAATCTCTGGAGACTGAGCTTGATCAGCTTCAGGTTGCATCAAGTATGGATCTGTCGCGCTGAAATCCTTTTGATTTGCAGTCTCGGCTTGTTTCTCCAAACGATTCGTTTGAACGGTGCCACCATGATAATAATTAATTCCCAAGAAATCCGGTTTAGCCGATTTCAATAATTTACGATCGGCTTCTGTAATATTTGGGGCAATTTTTGCTTTTTGCAACTGTTTTAGCATAAAGTATGGATACTCGCCACGGCAATATACATCTAACCACCAATTATTATTAAAATCATCTGCGTTAACTGATGCTAGAACATCTTGGGGATCTCCAGTTAATGGATAAACTGGCCCATAACCGAAGCTAGGACCAATAAGTCCTTTAGGAACCAATTCGTGAAACAAATTAATTGCCTCTGCATTTGCTAAGTTGATAATGTGATTGGCTTCGTACATTTTCTTAATATTTTTCAACTTAGGGGGATGGGTTCCCCAACGGTATCCCATTGACGTGAAAACATTTTGCTCATTAAAAGTCACCCAGTATTTCACGTCATCTTTAAATGCCTTGAATAATACTTCGCAATATTTTTTAAACGCGACGATTGTCTGACGAGATTCCCAACCAGCATACTTATCTTGCAATGCTTGTGGAAGATCCCAATGATATAACGTAAGTACAGGTTCAATTTTATTTTTCCGTAGTTCGTGGATCAAACGTCGATAAAAATCTAAACCTGCTTCATTTACCGTACCTTCACCATCAGGAATAATTCGGCTCCACGCAACAGAAAACCGGTAAGCTTTCAAGCCCATCTTTGCCATAAGCGCAACATCTTCTTCAAGATGATGATAATGATCAATTGCAACATCGCCGGTCGTTCCTTGGTAAGTGTTGCCAGGTGTGTGGGCATAAGTATCCCAAATTGAAATACCCTTACCATCTTCTTGATATGCCCCTTCGATTTGATAGGCAGCAGAAGCGGCTCCCCATAAAAAGTTTTCTGGGAAATCATCTAATTGTTGGTGATACATCAGCTACCCCTCCTTTGCAATTTGTTTAGCCAGGTATAAGGCACCAATTAAGCCAGAATCATTATGGTACTGACAAATAACAACTTCACATTCAAAATCCGTCCAGGCTGGAATTCGTTTTAATGCAGCTTTCACAATGGCTAATAATTTTGGATTTTGACTAATCCCACCACCTAAAAGTATCCGCTGAGGCGCATTGGTAACTGAAAGATTGAATATTGCAATTGCAACATAATCTGCCCACGCATTTACAATTGTTGTGGTTTGTTCGTCTTCTCCAAACTCCGCCATAATTTGCTCACCAGTAACCTGATCTGGATCTAACATTTTGGTCTCAGTGTATCGTGTGATCAAAGAGCTAGTCGCCGCTAGGTCATGCAACGTTGCGACGTGATGAGCGGTATAATCCGTAATCATCATGCCAAACTCACCCGCCCGAAATTGCTTGCCATGTAGAACTTTGTCATTCATGACAATGCCACCACCGATTCCGGTGCCGATCGTAATGACAGCAAAATCATGAACATCTTGAGCATTTCCGCTGAGCTTTTCAGCTAAAGCAGCACAGTTTGCATCGTTTTCAATAGCTACCGGAATATCACGTTTAAGTTGTTGTTTAAATTGATCAATCAGATTCAAACCATCCAATTGGCCAAGAGCGCCCGCTCGATACGCTTCACCAGTTTCGGTATTAATAAAACCTGGAAAACTAATTCCGATGGCTTGGACATCCGGCTCATCATTGGCTATCATTGCCATCTGCTTAAAAAAGGCCGTTGGATCAAGCGCATTAGTCGGATATTTAGCTTTTTTTAGAAAATTCCCAAGTTCATCAAAAACTGCATACTTAATGAATGTGCCACCGACATCATAACAAAGATAACTCATTTAATTTTTACCTCAATCAAATATTATTTTGGACCCAGGCTACAAATAAATCACGCCAAGCACTTACTGTGGGCTCTAACCCGTAACCGTTACTCTTAATAGCTGTTGCAGAAGTCCCTAGGCTCAACCCGTGACCACCTTTGGGAAATAGATGTAGTTCAAAAGAAATTTGATGTGCTTCTAACGCCTCCGCAAATAGAAGTGAATTCTCAACTGGAACTGTATCATCGCTCACCGTATGCCAGATAAAAGCTGGAGGGGTCGACTTAGTCACTTGTTTCTCCAATGAAACTTTACTCATGAGCTCAGGTTCACCATAACGGTCTCCCAATAAATTCTTGAAAGAATCGACATGAGCATATTTTCCAGAAGTGATCACTGAGTATCCCAGAAAAAGGCCATTCGGCTGAATTTCATCAGCATGATACCCATATTCCGTCACTAAATCGCGATCCCAACTAGTTGCAAAGTTTGCGGCCAAATGCCCACCAGCAGAAAAGCCAGCGATGATGACCCGTTTCGGATCAACATGCCATGCAGCCGAATTTTTACGAATCAGCTTCATTGCAGATGCAACTTCAAGTAACGCAACTGGATAGCGTGCCGGAGCAATACTATATCGTAAAACGAAAGCATTGAATCCAGCAGCCACGAAATTCAAAGCGACCGGTTCTGCTTCACGGTCTGATGTCATAACATATCCACCACCGGGACATATTAAAACACTAGGACGCTCTGCCGCGGGATCAATTTCCTGTGAGACATCTGGAATATAGCCATAAAATTTAGCGGACGACGATAATTTGGTTTTTATTTGCTGTTCAATAATCTGCATTATTTACTACTCCAATACAATTTTTATCCCTACAGGTCGCTGATCCGGTGTAGGTTTAATTTGGACGACCATCCCTTGTTCGGCAATCCGCCAGTCAACCTTACCAACTCCTAATTGTTCGACTTGGCTGATAACCCCATGAAACACCGGTTCATTTTTTTCATCAAATTCATGAAAAGATTTTAATACGATTTCAGTTTGTTCTTGCGGATTAAGCACATAAGCATAAACTGCACCGTTATTTGCTGTATAGCGTATATCTGAAGATCCATACTTCAGCTTTGAAGTATCTTGGAACATTCCTTCGGAAATATTAGTCTTACCTTCACGTGCGATTTTCCAAGGTTCACTGCCGTATATCCCCTCACCGTTTATCCCAAGCCATTTACCGATGCCAGCAAGAATTTCTTTATCCGTTTTTGCAAATGAACCATCTGGTTTGGGTCCAACATTAAGTAATAAATTACCATTCTTACTAACAACGTCGATCAACGTAATTAAAATCTCATTGATTGACTTGTATTCCAAAGATGTCGTATAGCTCCATGAATTATTTGCGATTGCGGTATCCGTTTGCCAATAAAATGGTTTTGCTTCGGAAAAACCACCACGTTCAACATCAGTGATTCCTGTACCAAACGCCATACCATCATATTTGTAACAAATACCGGTAGGATAACCAAGCTTAGCCCCTTGATTATAATAATAGGCAGCCATCTGCTGAAAATAAGGCTTAAAAGCCTGATGCTGAACCCACCAATCAAAATAAAGCAATTCTGGTTGATAACGATCGATAATTTCAACAACACGCTGTAGCCAATCCTCTAAATATTCCTGGGTCGGATATGGTTTGCTGAACAAATCCTGATTATTTGGCTCTGGCATTGCAGGCCAATAAAAATCTCCTTTTTTCAATGGTTCATGAACGTCACTATCAAATTCCTTGCCATGACTCATGAACCACCAATGTTCTGCACGATGATTAGACGTACAGAAGTGTAGCCCTGCGGTGGTTGCAGCCTGTTTTAACTCACCAAGAACATCACGTTTTGGCCCCATCTCAAAGGCGTTATAATGTGATAATTCACTACGGTACATCTGAAAACCATCATGATGTTCCGCTACAGGAAAAATATATTGTGCTCCTGCTTGCTTGAATAATTTTAACCAGTCATCAGCATCAAAGGCTTCTGCAGTAAATTTAGGAATGAAATCTTTGTAGCCAAAATTTTTTTGCTCACCATAAGTTGCACGATGATGATCAAATTCCGGATAGCCTTGAATGTACATATTCCGAGAATACCACTCATTGCGATATTCAGGTACGGTATACAAGCCCCAATGTGTAAAGATGCCAAACTTCGCCTTCTTAAACCAAGTTGGAACACTAAACTGGCTCAATGATTGCCAGTCCGCATGAAACGGACCCGCCTCGTTAATTCTTTTGATTTGTTCAATCGTTGTTGGCATTTATTCTCCTCGTTTCCAATCAAAATCGATCGCATTTAGCCAAGTTGTTGCAACTAACATATTCCCCTGAAAGTTCGGATGTACACGATCTTGCGTCAAAATATAGCTAGAATTTTGTGTTAAGAACCGGTCTATTTTTGACTGTACATCAATATATAATAATTCGTTTTTATCCGCTAATTGCCTTGCAACCACAGCAAACTGATCCACCATCGCACGCATTGGTTCTGTTCGGTTTGGCTCAAACATGAACGGACCGACTACAATAATTTTATCCGTTACTGAGCGTGTTTGATTAATCAGCTTTTGATAAGTTCTTGTGTAGAGTGCCACATCAACTAAATCATCTCGTTGTTGAAAAACAGCCGTGTCAAAATGTCGCCATGCATCGTTCACACCAATCAAAATTGAAACATAATCGGGCTTAAGATCTAAAACATCTTGTTGCCAACGTGTAGCCAGCTTCAAAATGTCATTGCCATTAACTCCTTTATTGATGACCATGGTTTGATAGTCAGGATAAGTTGCGGTCAGTGCACCATTGATTAAGTTTACATATCCGTTTCCCCACGAATCATACCCAGCCATATCCGCCGAATAATTTCGTCCAGCATCCGTCACTGAATCACCAATAAAAATTAACTTTTTGTTTTTTCTTAACAACATCCACTGATATCTCCTTCGCCAAAATAAAGAGAGTCAACACTACTAACGTGTTGACCCCAAGTAGCTAACTAAGATAAAAAGGATTGACGCTATTTATCCTTGCCAGAATATTCTTTCTTAATCTTTACCCGAGCTTTATTTTGATCCTTGGCATTCTTCATATCAAATTTCAAAACCTTGGCATAATCCAATCCTTTAACAGTTGTTTGCATTTCCTTCAACAACGAATTGAATTGAGAATCACTCTTTGCCATAACCATCTTCCATGATGTATTGACGATTTGCGTCTTAATCTGACCACGCAACGAAGAAATTTCAGAACTCTCTTCAGGCGCAACATAACTTGCACCAGGGGCGACTAAAATCTTATCATTCTTTTCTAGATAATCCATCGTCGTGCTAGCATTACTCATGTGGTTAGACCAATCTGTATCAAGTTTGGTTCTAGTCTCACTGAGAACAGAAGGCCATAGAGTATAACTGTATGAATATTTAGTTTCAGGATTAATATCATTTGCAATTACTGCAGGGTAGTTCAATGGTGAAACACCGTCAGTGTATGAACCCGTACCCCACTTCTTTGGTACTGTTGCTCCACCTTGTAAAAATACTTTCTTCCCAAAATCAGTTAATACTGGCTTACCGTCTTTTATTTTCCAAGTTAAACCTTTTGGTCCTGAGGTACCACCAGTTTGCGCACCAGATGCAGAAACTCCCTCTGGAGAATATAGCCAATTAATAAATTTAACCAATCGTTGCTTATTCTTCGCCTTACTGCCTAACGCGATGAACGTTTGAGTACCATTAGTTGTTGATCCATATGAAAAGATCTTCATATCTTTAATCGGGGCAATCATAAATCCCTGACCAGCCTCTTTATGTGCAGTTGTATTGTATGCAGCTTGTCCTAACCACGGCCAGAATGAAAACAATGCATCACCTGCTTGATATTTTGCATACATCGTATCATAATTTTGTGTTGAAGACTCAGGATCAACCAAACCCTCTTGATCTGCTTTGTTGAAAAACTTCAATGCACGAACATATTCCCCATTTGACTGAGTAATATCTTGATAAGATGACCCATTTGCTTTCGCCAAAACAAACCCTAGTTCATCGTATCCATAGAAACACGTTGGTTGTTTGGCATTATTCATCATATTGCCATCCCAGTCCTTAAACAAAGACAATGCATAGATCTTTTTCCCAGGATTTTCCTTTCGGGCTTCAGTTTGCATTTCCTTAAGAACAGGAATTAAATCCTCTAAAGTTGCAATTTTAGGATAGCCTACTTTTTTATAGTAATCCCAACGTAAGTATGGCCCAAAAGTTGGTTCTGTACCTTCAGACGAACTTAGTGGTGATTCCGAGCTAACTGAGTCTGGAACTCCCCAAACCCCTGACTTTTGACCGATAACATTATTAAGCGAATCCGTTGCACCTTTATATTTTTTAATATATTTCATATCTTTTAGATAAGGGGTCATATCTGATATTAAACCAGCCTTAACCAATTTTTGACCGCGTCCACCACCAGCGCCTGTAATAATAATATCTCCCAAGTTGCCAGCCGCTGACCGTGTATCAAATAGAGTGCTACCACCACCAGCAACATTGGGTGCAACAATATTCATCTCAATATTGAATTTGTCTTTAACTATTTTGGCAAACCAGCCTTTAGCCGTACCTTGATAATTTGCCAAATCATCATAGATGGTAACCTTCATCAATTTACCATCATCTTTTGACGAACTAGACTTACTCTCATCAGTTCCTGAACTTCCACACCCGGTTAAAGCTAAAGCGGTCGATGCAACCAATGTTGCTAGAAACAATAATCTTTTTTTCTTCATTTCCCATTTTCCTCCTCGAAATAATTACCCTTTGACGGCTCCAAGCATGATACCTTTAACAAAATACTTCTGAAACATTGGATAGATAAACATAATTGGTAGTACAACAATAACCGAAACGGTCATTCGAATCGATGTTGGCGTTTGCTGTGTAGCAATCGCCCCCATATTCAGCGCACCTCCTGTACTGTTTTTTACCATTGCGGCAAGTGAACTTGCCTGATTGATATACTGATAAAGTAGGTACTGCAACGAATACAATCTTTGATCAGTGATATAAATAAGAGTATCTTGGAATGAATTCCACTGACCAACTGCCGTGAAAATGGCAACTGTTGCTAAAATTGGCGTACAACTTGGGAGGATAACCTTCCAGAAAGTTGTTAATGTTCCGGCACCGTCCAACTCTGCTGCTTCCTCTAACGATTTAGGCAGTGATTCAATAAATGTTTTGACTAAAATAATATTGAAAGGCTGAACAATAGCTGGTAGCACATATACCCAAAACGTATTCGTAAGATGTAAGTTCTTCATGGTAATGAACATGGGAATAAGCCCAGCGTTAAAGTACATGGTGACAATCACAAAGCGATACCAAAATTTACGCTTCCACATTTTTTGCTGTGTAAACATAAACCCAAGAAAAGCAGACGCAATTACTGTCAGAAGCGTACCGATAACTGTTCTACCAACAGATACCAAGGCCGCCAACGGAATTCCACTTAATTGTAAGACTTGAATATAATTTTCAATGTGGATATTACGAGGAATCAAGTTGATTGCTCCCGCTGCAGACAGGTTGTTTGCAGAGATACTGTTAATCAGTAGATAATAAAATGGATAAAAACAGATTAGTGTAAAAATAACGAAAAATGTTATATTCACTACTTGGAAAATACGCTCACCAGGAGTTACTTCTTTTTTTTCAATAACGTTCATCTCTGATATCCTCCCTTCAAAAACTTCTAAATAATAGATTCTCCTCTAGTCTTCTTAGAGGTCCAGTTAACAACGAATAAGAGCACAACACTGACTAAACTCTTAAGCATTGATAAAGCCGTGGCCAATGAAAGGCTGTTATTCCCCATACCGACGTTATAAACGTATAGATCTAATACTTGAATATGTTGTAAGTTGAAGGCATTCTGGAAAACAAAATATTGATCCATACCATTTGAAAGAAAGTTAGAAACCGCTAACATTAACATGACAAAATAAGTTGGCATTAATGCTGGGATCGTGATATGTCGAATCAATTGTAGGCGGTTGGCACCATCAACACGTCCAGCTTCGTAAAGTTCTGGATCAATCCCAGAAATCGCGGCCAAGTACATAATTGATCCCCAGCCTAAGCCCTTCCACAAACTCCAAAGCAACATTTTAAGCCACGTATGTGAATCGCTGTCTAACCATTTGATTGGCTCACTAATCCAGTTAAAGTTACGTAACAGTTCATTAACCATACCTGAGCTTGAAAACATCGCGAATGCAATTGAGTAAACCAATACCCAACTAATAAAATTTGGTAAAGTTGTTAGCGTCTGGATTAAGTTCTTGAAGTGTTTATTCCGAATTTCATTTAATCCAATCGCGAATAATACTGGTAAAAATGAAGTTAGAATATTCAAGAAACTCATTGCAAACGTATTTGCAAGTACTTGCCCAATCTGGTGTAACTGTGTTGAATTCTGCACCATCATTTCGAACCATTTCAATCCAACAAATGGACTTTGATTCAAAGGAATTGGTGGTTGATAATCAAAAAACGCATAAACCCACCCAAACAAAGGATAATACGAAAACAATAGTACCAAGATAACAAACGGAACAATTAACAAGAATAATTTCTTTCCACGTTTTTCTTTCTGGCTGTGAGCGTCGTGCTTCTTTTTATTTGATTTCTGATTATTCGTGGCAACTTCCTGCATGCTAATCATCCTCCTTAATTAAAAATTGAAACTTGCTAATCACGAAACAATTGCGTTATGATTATTAACATTAATTTGTACTAAAAACAAAGGTGGTAGAACTATGAAATTCAATACCAACAGTTCATTCTTTCAATTTATGCGTACTCTAGTTAGTTTCGTCAGTCTAAACATCATCTTTATCTTTTCTTGTGTTCCTATTGTGACTATTGGATCCGCAATGACCTCTTTGTATGCAACAACTATTAAATACATCGATAATGAAGATATTCCCCTAACAAAATCATACTTAAGGGCTTTTAAAAAGAATATTAAATCTGGCACTATAACGTTTTTGATTTGTGTGGCTTTTATTGGTTTGCTTGCATTCAATCTATCATTCTGGTGGCATTTTAAATCTGTTGTTTCATCCCCAATCATTGTCGTTCTCTTAATTACAATGTTTATTGCAGTCCTTGTCACAGAATTTGTTTTCCCACTTATTGCTAGATATCAAAACAGTGTCCGGCAGTCTTTCAAGAACGCATTTTTAATTACAGTTGAAAACTTCTTCAAAGGTTTGCTACTAATTGCAATTGATTCAATTACAATTGCAATCTTTTATTTCAGCAATTTCGCTAGAGTAATGATTTTGATGTTTGGATTTGCTTTTGTTGCCTATCTTAAATCCTTCGTACTAAGTAAGGTTTTCGCGCGTTACAGTGAAAAATAAATTGTAGGTTAGTTGATCAAATCTGTAAGCGTTTCAACAACATTGATTATAAAACGTTTTATTTGATTTGTAAATAAGATTTACTAACTAATTGAAAAATATTTTTTTGTCGCACTCTCTATTACGCGTTGACCTTGTTAGAAATGTGTTTTCTCAATTAGTTAAGATTTTCTAAATCAAGGATTTCTATTGGCTGATTTGAAATGAATTTTAGTTCTGAAATAATGCCAATCGGAACGTTAATTGCCGCGGTTTGTAGCGAAGATTTTGCTGTAAACTCAATCGTTCCCAACAATCTATTATCCCCAATGATCTGTAATTCTCCGGCTTCATCTGCATAATATCGTAAAGAAAGTGTTGGTCGTTGCAAGTCAACCTCTTTGTAGACCAATTTCGAATTAATACCGATTTTAACCAGTGTATTTTCTGAGTCACGACTTGTTAATTCAATGTTTTCGTAATCATCAAATAGTTTTGCTGAAGTTTTTTCTGTAAACAAACGTGTTGTTGCCCGCTCATTTATAAATTCTACAGGTTGGATCTGTTGACGATCATCTGATGAGAATCCGGCAACTATATTCCCCGCACCAGTAGGCAAATAATTGCCATTGGTGCGCGGATCAAACCAAGAAAAATCTTCCAAACGAATATTAAATGTTAATGTCACTTTATCTTTTGCTGATAAAGTGATTTTTTTATACGCAATTAGTTGCTGGCGCGCGGCAACGTCATCATTACCATTAAAATTCAAATAGATCTGCACCGTATCGGTGGTTAAATTCCTATTTGGGTTAAGTACATCGATTGTCAGAGGCAGCACTGATGATACTCTCAACTTATCTTGCGCAAAACGTAAATTCTGCAACGTTAATTTTCCTGAATAGTTCAAACCATAACCGAAAGCATAATGTACATCCTGACGATTAACGTATTGATATGTTTTATGCGACTTCTCAATATCGTAATCAAAGATACTTGAATCATGCCACTTTTCATCATACCAAGTCTGCGATAATTTCCCTGTTGGCTCGCGTTTGCCATAAAGTATCTCAGCAAGTGCCGTACCCATCGACTGTCCAGCATACCCTGTTGATAGTAATGCGTCGAAGTTGAACTTATCCGTCAGGAATGGATATCCCGTTAAAAGAACACCAATAAGTTTTGCTGATTGATTTTGCAACATCAGAATTAATTGTTGCTGACTCACGGGCAATGCCAAGGTCTGACGGTCTTCAGTTTCTCGTCCATTTATCATTGGTTGATTACCACCAACAAAAATAATCTTATCAACTAATTTTGCCTGTTTTTCTACAGCTTTCAGGCCGTCAACAATAACCTCAACTCGACCAACAGTATTGTGCTCATCTGGGCGTAAAGCTTTCATCGAATTAATATCATCGGAATTAAATTCATGCAACAGTCCAAACAACTGGTTCTGATCATTTAGATAAAGTGCTTCTCTAATAACCCAATCATAAACAGTGGTGTTCCCTAGAATCAGTTTGTTGTTTTCACTCATTCTGACATATCTTTGAGACTTTACTTGGCGAAGAAAGACTTCATTTTCACCCCAACGTTCGAGTTCAAATTCATCTCCACGATCAGACTCGATTGCTTGATCATCAAGAAATGCTAAATATCCCTTATTCAGATGAATTTTAACGATATCATTGCTATTTACATAAGTAATATTTGAGTCATGCTGCTTCGACAAAGCATCTAATAATGTCTCAGTATTCATTGGCGTCGTTGCATACCAATCACGATAAAAGCGATCGGCAATTGGCCCCGTGAGTAAAATTCGCTCACTATTGTGGATTGGAAGCGCCTGGTAATGATTTTCAAGCAGCACTGTCCCTTGTGCATAAACATCTTTTACAAGCTCATCGCTACTTTTTGTACCGATGTCATTCTCATTTAAATCATCATAAACCGTCGAATCGGTAAGCTGACCTAATCGAATACGAACTTTTAAAATATTCACGACTGCTTGGTCGATTATGTTGTCTGTAATTAATCCTCGTTGATAGGCTTCTTTAATTGCGGGTTCAATAGTCTCTGGTTCATCAACGAAGCAATCAATTCCCTTATGGAGTGCATCCGCAACAACTTCGTACATTTGATCATAGTAATGATAATCATCGATGTTAATACTTGGTGCACCACCGTCGGTAACGATAAATCCCTTCATCTGCCATTTTTGTTTAACATAGTCACGCACATCTGGTGATTCCATCGCCGGAATGCCATTGATACCACTATAGGCAGTCATCATTGATTGTGCACCGCCATCTCGAAAGGCAAGCATAAACGGCTTAAGATAATATTCATGTTTCATTCGCTCTGTAATTGAGTTAGAGCGGCTACCGCGTTCTTGTTCATTATTATTCGCATAAAAATGTTTCGGAGCCGCAACCGCTTTTAGCGATCCATCCATCGCTTCATTTTGGATTCCTTTAATCAGCCCTACAGAAATAGTTCCGGTAAGATAGGGATCTTCACCATAGCCTTCCTCATTTCGGCCCCAAAAGGGATCGCGTTCAAGATCGATCGTGGGAGCCCAAGGTGTCAGCCAACGATCTTGGCCTGTTGTATTATATAAAGCTCGAGCCTCATCAGAAATAACAGAACCCACTTTTTTCAATAGTTCCGGATTCCAGGTCTGTGAAAATGTCAACGGGATTGGAAAAGAGGTCGTTTGATAATCTTCTCGAGCAACAATTCCGTGTGCTGCCTCGCCACCAATATGATAGGCTTTCAATCCAAATCGAGGAACTGGTCTCTGAGATCTCGTCATCAAACCAATTTTTTCATCTAAAGAAAGCTGCGCTACAATATTGATTGCCTGTTTTTCTGATTCGTCCATACCTATGCCTCACTTTTTTTCGGTAAATTGCGATAACTAAAATTACTAAAAACAGCTTCTCCTTGTGTTTCATCCACGGTTTGTTGTGCATAAAGCCCAATCATGACCCCTGTAAAATTATCAGCAACCTCACTGGAAAGATATTTAGTTTGCGCAGAACCAAGCTCGTATATTTTATCGCGATAATTTACTGAAAATTTATATTGGTAACTCGTGCAATCAATTTTTAGAGAAATTGGTTGCAGCTCAGCACTAGTATCAGCGATTTTTACTTGATGCACAATTTGACAAGCGTCACCCACGCGTAATCTCAGAAACGCGAATGTTTCGTTTGCAGAACGTCGAACAGCAAGATCATAATGCAATTCATCGGACATATAGAGCGTGATGCCCCCTTCATTATGACCCGTCTGTATATCAACACTGAGTCCAATCTGCAATTGGCATTGCCGAATTAAAACCATAGATGGTGAATTCGATTTCTCCTCATTTGTCAGTGATGTCGTTTTTAATTTTAAGTAATTATCTGTTAAGTCATAATTCTTTTTAACTGGATTCCTTAAAAAAACCCATTCTTTTCCGAGTTGGGTGTTATCAAATCGAAAATCAGCTGGACTTTTCTGTTTATGATTGGTAGGCAATTGGTCAGTCTCGATTTCTGCACGAGTAGTTCCGTTAACTCCTGCCGTAAACCAATGATTTTGATCAAATTTAACTGGTACTAAGTACACCTCGCGCCCAGTAATGTGATGCTGCAACCACTGATCCAATTGACGGAATCCTAGATGGACCATCCACCAGTTGCCTGACTGATCGTCAACTAAATCACCATGACCACACCCTTGAATTTGATAGCCACCTAAATTTCGATTAGTTAACACTGGATTATTTGGGTACGATTCATATGGCCCATCAATATCTTTGCTCCGTGCATAGACTAGCATGTGCCCATATTCAGTACCGCCTTCAGAAGCCATTAAATAATAATAGTTATCAATTTTATAAAGATGTGGTCCCTCCAAGTAGCGTCCACCGGCACCTTGCCACAAAGATTTAGAAGATGTTAATTTATGACCAGTCTCGATATCAATAACACATTGCGTAATTCCAGAAACGCCTCGATCATCCTCGCCGTTACTCATGAAGTAAGCAGTATCATTCTCAAAATAGAGTGATGGATCAATGCCACCTTGATCTACGTAGATTGGATCACTCCATTCCCCGTGAATATCATCAGTCCAAACATAAAAGTTACCGCCATGATTAACATTGGTTGTTACCATATAGAATCGGCCATTGTGAAAACGAATTGTCGGGGCGTAGATACCACCTGAAGTTGATGCATCAGTAAGATCCAATTGACTTTTTCGTGTCAAGACATGCCCAATCTGCTCCCAGTTAATTAAATCATCACTTTCAAACAAAGGCACCCCTGGAAAATAATTAAAAGAACTAGAAACCAAATAAAATTTATTATCAACTCTGCAAATGCTTGGATCAGGATAAAACCCAGAAATAATTGGATTACGATATTTCATAGTAGCCTCCTAATATTAGTTTGTTTTGGTTACTAACTATCTAAACACTTGGAATGATAGCCTTTTCAATTTTGAAAGTCAATACCTTCCAAGATTCTTCGTTAATAACATGTCATTCGGTTGCCACTATTACAACAACCAGAACCCTAATAAATTTAAATGTTTTACCGCGGAGAAATTGATCAAAAAATTTCTCAAGGTGTTTATCTTTTTAATTACCCCTGTTCTAATTAAAAAGATAAATAAGTTTTCTATTACGCCAAAACAGAACCGATTCTGTTGCTTTGTAAGACATACTTACTTAGAATGTAATCAATAGATAATTAACCACAAAAGACAGAAGGTATACCCATGGAAACGAGCAAGAATCTCGTACGCGAATTAAATCGAAGACGTGTGCTTGAACAAGTTTTTAGTTATGGCCCGATTTCTAGAAGTCAGGTTTCTAAAAATTTAAAGTTGAATAAGGTGACCGTTTCCGAAATTGTTGCTGAGATGATCGATACCAATTTATTTATTGAATTAGGCCAAGGTGACAGTTCGGCTCGCGGCGGTCGGAAACCGACCATGTTGCAGCTGAATGCTGATTATGGTTATGTGCTAAGTTTTGATCTCGGCTTCAACTATATTGATGTGATGATGAATCGAGTTGATGGATTTGTTTTAACTTTCGAGCATCATCGCGTCGGTGAAATCGGTATTGACGAACGTTTAGCGTTCATTACTGACAAAGCCCACCAATTCTCAGCGAGTGATCACAAAGCGCATAAGTTGCTCGGCGTTTCGGTTGCTATTCATGGCATTGTCCACGATAACAAAGTTTTATATACGCCCTATATCGACTTTCAAGATAAAGATATCGCACAGATACTCAGCGATGAATTAAATGTACCCGTCGGTTTACAAAATGAAGCCAATCTATCCGTTATTTATCAACGAGATTTTGAAAGTCGCGAACAGATCGACAATTTAGTTTGCATCAGCATTCATAAAGGTATTGGTGCTGGCATTATTATTAACAATCGTTTATTTACTGGAATTCATGGTGAAGCCGGCGAAATCGGACACGCCGTCGTTTATGAAGCGGGGGCAAAACCCAATCACAAGTTTGAATCGATAGAATCCTACTGTTCTGAGGACGCCATCTTGAAAAAAATCAAAGAGCAGACAGACTTATCTGAATTGACTCGCGACGATATTCAAACCCTTTATTATGATGGCAATGAAATCGTCGGCGACATCTTGGACGAGTTCTGTTATTACACGGCCAATATTGTCTATAACACGATCGTAACCCTTGATCCCGCTAAAGTAGTGATCAATTCAAATTTAATTGCGGATATTCCTGAATTGATGGATATTATTCGTGGATATATTCCGTATTTGACTAAGGATAAAACGCCCGTCGAATTGCTTTCAAATTCACGGTATGCGACCTTGCTCGGCGGCGTGTCCTTAATTATCAGTCAAGTTATCGATGTGACACCTGGCGAATTGAACTTTGCCAGGATACTAGCCGAATCTAAACTGGCAACTTCATAGACTTAAAAAAGCAGACCAACCTCAATTAATCGTTGAGATTGGCCTGCTTCGTTTAATTTATTGGTTGTTTTCGTGAGTGTGTACGATACTCGACTAATCTAATATTAACCAGGACTAGCATGCTACCACCCAATAAGATAAAGAATCCACTAGCAGCTAGCATTGCTAAAACTATAAGTACAATTGTCACACCTATTTGTAGGCAAATGTACGGAAGATGCTTGCCTGCAATAACAAATGCCAATAACCACGAGCAATTGTTCTCAGGTGTCACCGAAAGAACGCGCCAACAACAAACTACTAAAAAAACGGCTAGTGCAAAAATCAATGCAAAACCACCACTAACCATGAATGCTTGTTGTTGCTGTATAAGAAATACACAATCAAGTATCGCGATAAAAAACAGCAGACTACCAATCAAGTCATGACTTCGATGTACTAATTTAAATGTCCGCCAATAGTTTTGCCAAACCGGTTGAGATTTGACACCTTTGTGGTGATATTCGGATAAAATCAAAGTCACTGTTCTCGTCGCTCGAAACACCGTTATAACGGGTAAGCAAGCAAGTAGCCAGATGAAATTGATGGCGACCAGTCTTGGTGTCCAATAGGCAATATCGACAAATAATTGTGAGATTTTTTTGCTTGCATGAGTTATCCTTTCGATCCGGCTGTTAGATCCATACCTTCGATAAAGTAACGTTGCGCAAAGAAGAAGAGTAGCACAGAAGGCAGTAACACCATCACCGCGCCGGCCATTAAATAGTGCCATTGGGTTGTTGATTGATTTTTGAAAACTTGCAGGCCAATTTGTAGCGTGTACTGATTTTGATCCTTAATATAGAGCAGTGGTCCTAGGAAATCGTTCCATGCACCATTGAATGAATTGATTGCGATCGTGATCAACGCGGGTTTTGTCAACGGAATCATCAAGTGGCTCCAGATATAAAGATGGTTTGCGCCATCCATTTTAGCCGCTTCGATCAGTTCATCCCCAATTGACAAATAAAATTGTCTCATCAAAAAGATATTGAACGCATTACCAAAGAATGCGGGTACGATCAACGGTAAATACGTGCCTACCCATCCAATCTTGGAAAAAATAACATACTGCGGAATCATGGTCACAAATCCTGGTACCATCATAGTGGACAGGACAAGTGCAAATAAGATTCTTTTGCCGGGGAATTCTAATTTAGCAAAACCATAGGCAATAAACGAATTAGAGAGGACATTACCAACGACTACAGAACCAGCAATGATCAACGTGTTCTTCGCGTACGACCAGAATGGGAAAGAATTGATCGCAGTTGCGTAATTCCCCCACTGAATCGATTTCGGAAAAAACGTCGGCGGGAATTGGACAATTTCGCTCATCGGCTTTAGCGAAGTGAAAACCATCCAGAGGAGTGGCATGATCAGAACAAGGCTCACACTACTCAGTAAAACATAGCTCAACAACTGATGACCGCTAATTTTCCGGCGTCGCTTAGGGGCAACCATCGGTAGCGAATCGCCGCTATAACGGTCAGTTATGGATTGTGGATATGGTTCTGCACTCATCGTATGCGATTCAACTGCCATTATTTACTCCCTCCTGCATAATGCACCCACTTCGGCGCAAGCTTTAGATTGATCACGGTCATAATCATGACAATAACGAATAAAGTCATCGACATTGCCATTGCATATCCCATATCAAAGCCCACAAATGCCTTATTCCACATGTGTAAATTGAAGAATAACAATGAATTAGCGGGCCCACCTTGCCCATTGCTAGTCATAACATAGGCCTCTTGGAAAATTTGAAATGAACCAATCGTACTCGTAATCACATCGTAGAAAATAATCGGCGTGATCAGTGGCAGCGTCACATGCCGGAATTTATGCCAAATACCCGCGCCATCTAATTCAGCGGATTCATAAAGTTGCGTGGGCACATTTTGTAAAGTGGCAATGTACAGCAACATTGCACCACCCGCACTCCATAACTTCATCATGATCAAGGCAGGTTTTGTCCAGTTAGGGTCGAATAACCACGCAGGTCCGTTGATATTAAACCACGACAAGATCGTGTTGACCATGCCACTCGAAGGTGAGAGTAATTGCATCCACAAGACGTAAACTGCAACACCTGACAGGACCGATGGTAAGAAGAAAATCGTCCGGAAAAATCGGATCCCTTTTATTTTTTGATTTAAGATCACTGCCAAAAAAATACTAAACATTGTGGTCAGCGGCACATTGAACGCCGTGAAATACAGCGTGTTGTACAGTGATTTCCAGAATAATTGATCATCGACAAACATCCGCTTGAAATTTGCTATCCCAATGAAATTCATCTTTGAGGTTAAATTATAATCAGTAAAACTGCCGATAAATGAGAATACCATTGGTCCAAGCATGAAAATTGCAAAGCCGATCACGAAAGGAGCCACAAATAAATATCCCCATCTTGCCTCGCTCTTTTGTCGCAATGAACGCTTTTGCATTCATCCCACCTCTTCTCACTCTAATTTAATCTATTGATTCTGTTTCACTAAATTCTCAACTGCAGATTGCGCATCACGCAACGCTTCTTTAGCTGTTTTGTTACCCAGAAGAGCGGAATCGATCTCTTCTTGAATCAAATTCGTGTGATCAGGTGCAGTCAGCGGTACCGGCGTCATGATCGTCTTTTTCATATTTTCAGCTGCCATTGCATAAATCATCTGACCGGTTTCATCCAGTTCTGTGCCATCAATCAGGTTATTATTGGCATCTTCATTCGCCATGATGTCAAAACTAGCCGCACCGAATTTCTGTTGAACTTTCTCACTCGTCAAATATTGGATAAACTCAGCAGATTCTTTCACGTGTTTCGCACCTTTAGGAACTTCAACCGTGAACCCGCCACCCCATGACCAGTGACCACTACCAGATTTGAATTCAGGCAATTGAATCACACCAAATTCAAAGTCTTTCGATGCATTTTCTTTTAAACTCGTATAATAATTTAAATTCTGTGCACGCATCGCCACGGTTCCAGATAGGAACGGATCAGAAACTCCTGAACCAAATTCTGCTTCTAAGCGATTGATCGTGCTTTTGCCATAATGTTTCTGTTGATCAAGAATCCATTGCAGTGCTGCGACTTTATTTTTAGTGTTAATTTTTATTTTTTCGTTATCATTGAACCAGCTAGTTCCATTATCTGCATTTAACGCCCAGACCTCGGCGCCCAAATTCCACAGTGGATAAAAGCCGACTCGCGAATAAGTTTTATTTTTTTTCACATCTAGCTGACGACCAACGGCTTCTAATTCCGCCCAGGTTGTTGGAAGATCCGCCTCAGTCAATCCAGCTTCTTTAAAAATTTGCTTATTATAGAAAATCACCTGAGTATCAGTATTGAATGGTAAGCCATAAGTGCCCTCTTGATACTGTGTCGTTTCCCATAACTGCGGATAGAATTGTTTCTTTGTGCCCGCATCCAAATACCGACTAATATCCACTGATTGTTGAGCTTCTGCACGTTGACTCACAGACATAATATCTTGCACGATCACATCAGGCGGATTCCCAGCAGTAATTGCAGACAACGATTTCGTCCAAATATCGCCCCATGGTTGGTAACTGTGTTTAACCGTAACTTTATCTTGTGATTTATTATAGTCAGAAATAATTGATTCGATTACCTCACGACGATCACCCGAGCCCCAGAATGTCCAGAAATCTAATGTTACTTTATCTGAACTGCCTGAATTTGCTTTCGATTGTTGTTGTGTCCCACAAGCAGTCAAGAACACCATAACTAAGGCTAATAACGCAATAAAAATTTTTCTTTTTTTCATTAATTAAACCCTCCCATTCGCGCTAAAAAACATCGCTGTTTTTTTTAGTTTAGCAAATACAAAATCATTTATCAATCAATACTAATGTTATTTATTAATTAAATCTAATTAACGATGCTTAATTGTGATTTTTTAAATAAGGCCTTTCAAATAACCGATGTTTATAAAATTTCGTCAAAAAAAGCATTGTCGATTTTCGACAATGCTTTTATGAATTTTAAAGTACTGAGAACACCTTTATTTATTTAACTTTTTATAACTAGCCGTATATTCTTTGATGATTTGGTCGCCACCGTCTGCGCGGAACTTCTTGACGGCAGTATTCCAACCATCCATATTGATCTCGCCCATCATATACTTATAATAAGCATCTGAGACGCCTTCGATCAATGAAGAATATTGCGTATCATAAGTTGCAGATGTCAATGATTGTGCAGGATTAATGACCGCATATTTCGCATTTTCAGCAATCTTCTTGTCTTGTAAGTTTCTCAAAGGATCTGTATATTTCAAATTCATAACCAATTCTGATGGACGTGAAGAAGCATATGGTTGTACTTCTTGTTGCCATTTAGTTTGATCAGTAATTTCGTATTGATCCTTATCATTCTTAGAATAATGAACGCCTTCAATACCTTCTGTCATCAGAACGTATGGTTTTTTATCCATCAAGTCGTTGATAAATTTCAATACAACTTTAAGATCGGCTTTCGTTTTAACTTCTTGCTTAGGGATTGCGAGATAGCCACCGAAACCACCACCAGTATCAGACAAAATACGACGATCAACATTGCCTTCTGTCATATCATTGATCAAAGCCCACTTCATAGTCTTCTCTTGGTCTGTACCTTTGGCTGCAGCAATATAGTTGCTTGCTTCCATCAAACCAGAAACAACGATACCACCTTTGCCCTGTGCAATATAATTCTTTTGGTCATTTTTAGCCATAACTGAGAAGTCAGAGTTCATCCAACCGTTCTTGTAGATATTACGATACCACTTCAAGGCCTTAGTATAACCGGACTGCATGAATGAAGGAATGACTTTTCCATCTTCAACTGCAAACAAGTTTCCGGCACCGAAGTAACCAGTTAAACTACGGAACCCAACGTTAAAGGATTCATTACGTTCTACAAAACCAACTGTATCTTTTTTACCATTACCATCTGGGTCATCCTCGGTGAAGGCTTCTGCAACTTTCTCTAAGTCATCTAACGTCTTCGGTGTCTTCAAGCCTAAATTATCCAACCAGTCTTGACGAACAAGGATACCATAACGTGCCAACGGTTTTTGATAAGGAACGCCATAAACGTGACCATCCAGCTTGGAAGAATCAAGTGTTTCTTTAGAAATTTTGGCAAGATTAGGATAGTCTTTCAAATATGGTTCAACATCCCAGAACATCCCAGATTCAAGAGCTTTACGAACAGTGGTATTAGTCATATCTGTCAAAGAAACAATATCTGCGAGCGATTTAGATGCCAAAGCGGCATTGATTCTTTCATCTTTAGAAGCATCTGGTACCCAATTGAACTTGATTTTTTTGCCCGTATACTTTTCAAGTTTTGACTGCACATCCCCAGATGGTGGTGTAGCTGTATGTAACATCGACATCCAGGTAATTGTCTTAATCGTCGACTTCTCACTACTGCCACCACTTGATTTTGCCTTAGAACTGCCATCTCCACAGGCAGCTAAAAGTGTTGCAGACAATAACAAGACTGATCCAACCTTGATTAACTTTTTGATCTTCATATCTATCTCTCCTTTATCAAATTGTGCACAACCATTGAACGTGGTTTACACACGATATTGATGAATCTGATCTGATTTCCCCCAAAAAGCAATGTACCCCTGACACTCTACTTCGATATGCAACACCTAGCCCTGTATTTCGTTTATAAAACGCTTACAAATACTAACTTAACTGATTGCTGACGAAATAGCCATAATCATTTGCTCACTGTCAAACATTATACAGAACGAAATTTTACTCTGTGTGGTTATAACGATTGATAATGCTCACTAGTCCACTTTATAATCATTATCTAATCACTTCTTGGAAGACACTGTATATCGAAATTCTGAAAAGTCAGCAAAGCAGCCTTCTTTTTGATCCATGTCGTGCACGCCGATCCCAACAAAGTTCCCCGTAAATCCAGCCGACAGAAATCGTAGATCGATCTGATCAGCAACAAGTTGCCAGTTTGGATTTACTGCTGTTTGATAGTAAGCAGCTCCTTGAAGTCCTCTTCCGTCGATCCGCAATTTCACGGTCTCATCGGAAAGGGGAATGGTTGTTGAGAAAAGTTCAAAGTTATCCGGTACTGATTTCATCAACTTCAGAACTTTACCCTGCTGTTCATCGTGCGTAATATATAAATAGAGAAATCTTTCGTTATTCAGAAATAATAACAATCCCGCCATTTGATTAAATGTCTGTGGATCAAATGAAATCTCAGTTTCTGCTTGAAAATAAAAACTATTTTGGCGAATTGCCAATAAATGATGTTCAAAAGTAGTCGCTGGTGATTCGCCGGCATAGATCCGCAAAAAATTCGGACCGTTATGAATCTGTATCCAGGAATCCTCTGGTAAGATTCGAAGTGAATTCCATTCTAGCTTTAAAGTTGATCGATCAAACTGATCATGGAAATTTAAGTGCTGGATTTGTTGAATGGGTACAGTCGTCTCAATGATCGGTGTCAACTCGGGACCATTTCCTACTGCACTTGTTGCCAACCAATCATTATCTGTCCATTGAACTTCTTGAATGGCAGTTTCGCGCCCCAGCAAATGATACTCACTTTCTAACAAGCGACTGGTCAAATACACCATGTACCAATGCCCCGCTACACCTTCGACGATGCTCGCATGTCCGGTGCATTGCAATTCTGATTCCGGTTTATCCCGGGCAGTTAAAATTGGTGAGTTAGGCGCAAGCCCATATGGACCCGTAATATTTTTTGAGCGACACACCGTTACAGCGTGTCCTTTGCCCGTGCCACCTTCTGCAGTCAACAAAAAATAATAGCCGTTATGGCGATATAACTGTGGTGCTTCTGTCTTTGCTAATTCAGTGCCATTGAATATTTTGTGCACTTTACCGATCAGTTTCTTGTGAGCAAGATCAAATTCCTGCATGACGATACCGGCTGATTTATTTGAAGTCGAATAACGGTAATCCCAAATCTCATTCAACACCCACATTTTCCCATCAACATCGTGAAATAACGAGGGATCAAATCCGCTACTATTCAAATATATCGGCTCACTCCAAGGCCCGGTAATTGCTGGAGCAGTAGTTAAATAATTATGACAATCTTTGAAAGGACCGTGTGCATTTTTAACATCCGTATAAATACAGTAATAAATTCCTTGCGCATAAGAGATCTGTGGTGCCCAAATACTGGCGTTTTGCGGATTACCCCGCAAGTCGACCTGTGTTGTCAAAATATCGGTTGCAAATTCCCAGTTCACCAAATCTTGAGAATGATAAACCCGAATTCCTGGCATCCATTCAAACGACGAAACAGCAATATAATAATCCTTGTCAACACGTAAAATATTAGGATCAGGATTAAATCCTGGTAGAATCGGATTATGAATTTTCACTTGTGGCATCTAGCTGAGCTCCTTTCCTAAAGATACATAGTGCAGCATTAACAAAGAATATAAATGCAATCGGATAAGCAAGCAATTGTGAACCAAGAAGCGTTATAACGCCGATCAAAAAATACAACCCGCCGGTTAAATATTTATTTTTATTTGATCGCAATAACAAATTAGTAAATGCAACTAATGCGAGTACGATCACAACCGTCACACCAAACCACGTCCCTAACGTTTGGAATAATTGGAGACCACTCTTTGGCGTCGTTCCCGCAAGATAATTTTTGAAAATCGGATAAACGATTCGTTGATACTGCTTCACAGTTAAACTGTTCATTGAAACGGTAAACCCGCCTAAAAATATCAACACAATAGCGGCCCCAATATAGCCGATGATCATTTCCAACCGACGATTCATCTATTTACCCTCCATTCGATTGAAGTCGATCCAATCTGCACGATGAATTTCTTTTGTCTCATAATAACAATTGTGTTCGGTGTAGCTGACCGTCTGTTGATCAGCAGATCTCTGCCAATCATTCCACCCATCTGCGTGTAAATTCTTGTCGAATAAACAACGATTGAAATTTGTCTTTGCTTGCGAACGCCAAGGCCGACCCAAATAATAAGTTTGATTTCCGATGGCTTTCACAGCACAATATGAAAAAGTAAAACCTGCGCTCAATTCGTTTGAACTGGCGGCCGTTAAATAATCAACCTCGCCTAGATTTTCTCGAGGCAAAGCGATCAACTGACAATTGCTAAATGTTGCTTGACCACCACCAAAAATAAAATCAACCGTTCCCTCAATCGTACAATCATAAAACCCATATTTTTGTACAGAGAAGTCATCTTGCATGTCTTCCGTCACAAAAGCGGTTCCATTTTTCTGCAGGGATGGCAATGGTCCTAAGCATAAAGTGTCCTGATGCCCACGTAATCGACAATTCATAAAGTTGATGTTAGTTCCTTCGCAATAAACAGCGATTGCTTGACCAACTTCGTGACCATGTGTACCTGCACTGTTGCTAATGGTTAGATTTTTAAGTAGCATATCTTGCCCATTGATGAAAAGAGTCGATGTCCGAAAAGTACCGAGTTCTGTGCCATCACTAGCCTTCTGACTCGCAAACAAATCATTCGTGATTTCAACATCACCAACACCAATTAGCTGAATATGATTCTGATACAGGCGCACCTTTTCATGATAACAACCTGCTAGTATATAAATCTTAACGAGTCGTTCGTGAAATTGATCAGCAAAATCGATTGCAGCTTGTACCGTCGCAAATGGTGCACGTCCTTTGGCATCCACCGTGAATATTACAGATTCTTCTGAAGAAAGTTTATCCATGTCCGTCGCATCTCACCCGTTTCTTGATGACCACCAGTCATTGCTGCACTCTGCCAATGATCGGCCATGGCAGCCTGACCATAGCTTTTCTGTAGCTTCTTATCCAACAAGTCAACGCCCGCGATTGGGCACATGTTATCGGTCTTACCAACTAGACTGAGACGATATCTTGGCACAATCATTTCTTGAATCGCTAAGGTGCTAAAGTGGGTTAGCAAACCTGGTACATAATAATAAAAGCCGTGATGATCTAGTCCGCGCATTGTTATTAATGTTTCAAGCTCAACCTGTCCGGCAATATCAACCGTGAGCTTCACTCGTGGATCGAGTGCCGCTAACCACCAACTCATCATCCCACCCATCGACATGCCAATAGTTGCGATCCGAGTCGCATCTATTTCCGTTCGACCGCTTAAATAAGTGATGAATTGCTGATCGTCAAAAATCCGCATTCCCCATAATGTCCGGCCCGTTAGCAAGAATTCTTTAACGAGTTCACTTTCTTTTTTCCCTTGACGTTCACCAAAACCCCACATATCGATACAACCAACCGCATACCCCATCTTGATGAGAACTTCCATAAACGTTGGTTGCTGCAAATATGAATTACCTTTAACGAGTTCCGACTTTCCCAAGGTAAAATTTCCCCCGTGAGAATGGTTGAAGATCACCAATGGATATGGGCCTTCACCAGTTGTTGGGTAGGCAAAATAGGCAGGTACTTCTTCCAGCGTGTTCAGCTGCAGACTAAGCGTTTCTAAGTTGTAGCCTGAAAATTCTTGCTTGAATAAAATCTCGCCACTTGGCTGTTCTATCTTGGCATCGGTTCCTAACAATGCGATCAGATCTGCTCTATCAGCCACCTTACTCAGCCTCATTCTGTAGTGACGTCGTACCATTGATCAATTGCACATGTTTTGCAGCCTGTATATTGAAGGCGGGACCCTGAAAGTTTTTGATTTGGAAATTGTCAAAAGTAACACCATCTGCATTGATCAAGGTAAATCCACGATTAGTCATCGGTTCAATTCCAGCCATCATCGCCGGTTTATCCGCAACCGCATTTTGGCCGACCATCTCAACTTGAATATTACTGAACTGAACATCGCTAACAACTTTCTCAGGTAGGCCATAAACATACCCAGCTGCGGAACTGACATTTTTAGCAATAATATTGCTGAAATGGATCTGTTTGAATTCAGGTGTGCGTCGATCGACGGGATATGGTGTTTTATCCGAAACATAATCTTCCTTGCCTTTAGGTCCGCAGAAGTAATATAGATTAAGAACAAATGGACAAATTGTACCATCCATAATGATGTTGTTGACCGTTAAACTCTCAACTAATCCGCCGCGGCCACGACGTGACTTTAAGCGAATTCCACGATCCGTTTGTTTGAACACGCAATTACTAATCGTCACATTCTTAATACCACCACTCATTTCACTGCCGAGCACCACACCACCATGACCATGAAGTAGCGTGCAATTAGTAATCGTAATATTTTCGCAGGCGATTCGTTCTGGATTCTCTTCCGTGCCAGCTTTAATAGCAATACAATCATCGCCAACATCGATCTGACAATTGGCGATCCGCACATTGCGACAGGATTCAGGATCAATTCCATCCGTGTTTGGTGAATCAGCCGGATTTTTAATACTTAAATTATCGATCGTCACATTCTGGCAATTAACTGGATGAATTGTCCAGCTTGGCGAATTCTCAATTTGGAAATCTCGCAACACCACCCGATCACAATTATCGAAACCGACAAACTGTGGACGTGGATGGACAAGCTTTTCACGATCCTCGCGGAAAACATGCCACCAGTTCTGACCATTTCCATCTAACTTACCAAAACCTGTGATGGAAATATTAACCGCATCATGCGCATAAATACACGGTTGATAAACTTGTCGCTCCACACCTTCCCAGCGAGACGACACAACCGGATAATCAGCTTGGTTATCAGAAAAGGTTAACACTGCACCAGACTCCAAATGAAGTTCAACGTTGCTTTTCAATTCAATTGCACCCGTCATAAAATGACCAGTAGGAATAACCAATCGACCGCCGCCAAGAGACGCGAGTTGATCGATTCCTTGTTGAATTTCTTGAGTCACCAATCCAGGATTTGATTGCGCATCTAACTCCGTAATCACAATTTCCACTTTTAATTACCTCCTCATTTGAGCTTTGATCATTTTTTGAATTAAATTCGACTGACAAGCGGATCCGCTTCTAACGCTGCCAACAAAAACGCCCCGTAACCCTTGAAGTCATTCGTTATGATCGGTTCGCTAATGTAATAAACAAATGACCCATCACGTTGATCCGCACCGCCTAACCCAGCAACTTGGCAATTGCGAACTAAATTCAACCAACCTTCTTTTGTATAGAAAACAAAATTATCCAGCAGCCCTTGATAAGAATCCTTGATAAATACCTGCCAATCCGGCGTCAATATCGATAAACGCGCCGCTTTTTCCATCGCGTAAACGATCATTGCTGATGCTGAAGCCTCTAAATAATTTCCATGGCGTTCACCAGCATCGACAACTTGATACCAAGCACGATAAATACCGCTTCGGTAACTACGTAAAGGCACCATAGTTTTAAGAAAAATAGCCTGTAATTGCTGAGCCTCTTTTGGAAATTCAGCGCGAATAATTTCGTAAGTATCCACCAACCCCATCAAATACCAGCCGATCGCACGACCCCAGAAATGAGGTGAGTGGCCCGTTTTAGGATCCGCCCAAGGCTGCTGACGATCTTCATTCCAAGCGTGATATAGTAGACCGGTTTTTTCATCAAGCGTGTGTTGATATGCCAACGTAAACTGCTGAACAACATCCGCCATCTCGCTTCTTGGTCGGAACTTTAAAATATATTCTGCATAAAACGGCTCGGCCATATACAATCCGTCTAGCCACATTTGTTGCGGATAAATTTGCTTATGCCAGAATCCGCCATCAGTCGTCCGGGGCATATTTTGTAATTGCTGGTAAAGTTGATCACAGGCTAGCTTATATTTCTGATCACCCGTCTGCTCAAATAAAAATAACGCTGACTTCCCATTGTTGATCGAATCTAAATTGAAATGTTCGTACTCATAATTACGGATCGATCCATCTGCTTGTATATACAATGCCATGGTTGCCTTAATATAATCTAAATATTGACGGTCATTTGTTTGCTGATAAGCCAATTTAACGCCTTGTAAAACAACCCCAATATCGTAAGACCATTTACCATTATATTGCGGTAATTCTGGCAATAATGGATAACGATCAAACAAAGTATTTAACGTGATTTCTCCGATAGGTTTATTCATCTTCGACTCCTTTAATGACGTCATTGATCGACGACATAATTATTTGTACAAATTTTTTTGCCACAGCTTAAACAAGTTGCTTATGATATAAGTTCTTGATAATCAGATTGCCATCTAAACTGAGGATAAAAACGACAAACCCCATTCCAAAGATGGCTAAAAGCACAGGTACGAATTTAGAAATCAGCAGATAAACACCAATAACCACTAGCCAGGCAATAACTGTTTGAAATAGATATCCAAAACCTAGTAAAAAGGCGCCTCTGATAACTTCATAGACCTTATTAAAATTAGTAGAAACCATGACCTTATAGACATGTGTACATGCAATTAAAACAAAAAATAAAAAGATGAGGTTAACAATACGTAAATAACTATTCTTCAAATAGAATAAATTAACGATCACGATCAGGAATAATCCAGCATAGATAGCGCTGATCGCCACTGATTGCCAGAATCGTTCAAAAAAGTAATGACAGAAATTCTTCGTAATCGGAATTTCGCGTTTTAATCTTAACCATTGATCTAAATATTTATTAAGGGCATAAAAAGCAGGTCCAATTCCGAAAATTCCCAAACCAAGAATCGAAAAAACTAACCACAGAATATTTAGATATATAATTTTAAAAATACCGATCATATAACCGTTTAATTTTGCTATCTTTTCAATCGTCATTGTCAACCCACCATTGATTTCTAATTCGTATCTACTTTTAAATTTTATTGTATATTGCAACGTTTGAATCAGTGATCGATGTTAATACACGCCATCTTCACCAACGGAATGCGCAAGCTTGTTAGCAATCATAACGAGAATCAATCCGACGACACCCTTGAATAATCCAACGGCCGTAGAATAGCTTAATTGGCCGTTCTGGATACCCGCCGTATAAACATAGGTATCGAAAATCTGGGCAACATTTTTGTTCATCGAATTCATTAACAAGAACATATGCTCGAAGCCAAGATCCATGACCTTACCGATTTGTAAAATAAATAAAGTGATGATCGTCGGGCGAATGCATGGCAAAGTAATATGCCACATTTTTTTAATTTTACCAGCGCCATCCATGTCAGCTGCTTCATACAATTGTGTATCAACATTCGTGATTGCCGCCAAATAAATGATTGTTCCCCAACCTGATCCTTTCCAAATCTCTTGGAAAACGTAAATTGGCCGCAACCAATGCGGATCCGTTAAGAACGATATTTTCGCGTGCCCCATAGAAGCGAGTATATTGTTGATCACGCCACCTTCTGTTGTCAGTAAAACGTAGAATAAGGAAACAACAATAACCCACGACATAAAATGCGGTAAGTAAATAATTGTCTGAACCGTCTTCTTGAACTTAACACTCTGCAATTCGTTTAAGAGGAGTGCCAACAAAATTGGAAATGGAAACGCAAATGCAATATCCAGTCCGAAAATGACTAAGGTATTCTTGATCAATTCCCAAAAAGTAGCTTCTCCAAACAAACGGGCAAAATGTTCAACCCCAACAAAAGGACTATGCATGATTCCTAGAAATGGTTGGTAATCTTGAAATGCAATCACCAAGCCGCCCATTGGAATATATTTAAAAATAATAAAATAGAGAACCCCAGGTAACAACATTAGATATAACGCATGATTACCTCTAATTTGACGCCACTTTTTTTGTTTAGCGGTTTTCTTGAGTTGTTTAGCTGATAGCAACTGTTCCGTTTGATCCGCTTCATGTACTGATACAACATTTTGCAATTTGAACCCCTCGCTTTTCTATTGGCTTTTATCGACTCCGACCATACTCCTGTACTATAACGAACGGTAAGTGTAATGTAAATAATCATTTGTTTACTTTGTTCATTAAATAACGATTATCTGTCAACTGTTATTCTTTGATAATCTCTTTTATTAAAAAATAAATCATCTGAAATGATGATTATAGTCGTTATCATAAAACCATGTTATATTAGCGATGTTAGCGATTACAGCGACTTGCTGCGTATTTAGCTGAAATTGGAGGATTGATCATGAATTCAAATCGTATTGTAAGAGTTTCGCGTGGAGAGCGGATTTTCCACGTCGTTATTGTGATTTTTTTGTTAATTTTTACCTTGATGTGTGTATTACCTTTTCTTAATGTGTTGAGTAGTTCTTTCGCAACACAGGCGGAATTAACAACGAACCCATTTATTCTGATCCCAACAACCTTCACATTAAACGCCTATCGATATATTTTATCGACACCAACGATTTTTAGAAGTATTGGGGTTTCAGTTTTTGTCACCGTTGTCGGAACAGCTTTAAGTATGATCCTCACTTCGTTCATGGCATATGCGTTGTCACGCAAATATCTTCATGGACGTAAAGTGATCAACTTCTTAGTTGTCTTTACAATGTTATTCAGTGGTGGGATGATTCCTAGTTTCATCTTGGTTCAAAGTTTAGGCTTGATGGATTCGTTATGGTCCTTGATTTTACCGAGCGCAGTCAGCGCCTATAACATGATCATCATGCGCAATTTCTTCCAGGGTATTCCTGATAGTCTTGAAGAATCGGCAAAAATGGATGGTTGCACCGACTGGGGCGTTTTCTTTAAAATTATCCTGCCTTTATCACTACCATCTATTGCGACAATTTCATTATTTTACGCCGTTTCCTATTGGAATAATTACCAAACAGCGATCCTCTATATTACAAGTGCTAATAAATGGCCGGTCCAAATCCTATTGCGTCAAATCGTTATCGTTTCGAGTGGTATTGACGCGGATGCTTCGGCAATGGACGTCATTCCACCCGCACAATCCGTCAAAATGGCCGTCATTATTATCGCAACACTGCCAATGCTAGCTGTCTATCCCTTCATCCAAAAATATTTCGTCAAAGGTGCCATGATCGGATCAGTCAAAGGTTAAACTCATTTAATTCTAAAAAGATTTGTTTTTCGAATTGAAAACGGTTTATACTGGAGCTGCAAGTGTGACAGTATTTAGTTGCAAATTTGGGCTGAAATTTAATATCATCGCCGAGTAACACTTGTGTCCGCCTTTTGGATACAAGTGTTACTCACGTTAATCATAAATTTCAATATTGCAACATCGATTCTGATTTTAAGTGATTTGGGGTAAGATCATGATTAAAAATAAATCGCGTTTTTTTTAAGTATCCTTGTTCCAATACTAATTTTCGGCATTGTTATTATTGGTGGCTTTAGTATCTACGTTTATCAGACAACCTATAACAATATCCTGAGCAAGTCCATCGAGAACCGCCGAAATTATTTGGATCAAGTAGAGAGTAATCTGGAACAAAAAATTCGCACTATTGAATACTCTTTTTCAACTTATAGTACGACTAAATCGTTTCAAAGCGTGATCAACAAGTCATTAGATCACTCAAGCTACCGCGATGTGAAGGATGTTAATACGGAGCTTTCATATATTAGCGTGATGGGCATTGAGAATACCGATTATGGTCTGGTCAACCTGAAACGCAATTGGGAAATCACTGATGGTTCACTCAAACAAGTTTCCAAGACGAAAAAAAAAGCTCTGTTGCAGTTAATGACTAAAAGTAATGCGCAGCTTTTTTGGCGTGTTCATAATAACGGTATCCAAATGCTAGTCTCACTGCCATTTTTCGAAAGTGAGCGAAAAGCTTTAGGAACAGCAGACATTAAAAAATCCACTATCGAAAATATCATCAGCGATAAAAATGCTTCTTATTTGGGAATTATCTCCGCAGATGATCACGTCCTTTTTCAAAATAAAGACTTGATCAACGCTAGTTTACGAAAGAAATTGCAAACCAATCTTCAAAATAATGCTAATGGTCGGATCCAGGATACGGCGGGTAATGTCTACGTCTATTCGCAGTCAAGTTATAACAATTGGATCTATGTTACTCGCTTAGATCACAGTCAAGTCGTTGCTCAAGTTAGCACCTTGGCAATTGCCTTGATGATCATTAGCCTACTCATGCTGGTTATGCTTTATGCGGTCGCCTATCTAATTGCCGATCATTCTACAAAACCTATCCGCGAAATTCGTGATCATTTGGCCGTTCCTGCGACTACGACAGCAACTACTAAAGAAGAAATCGGTCAAATATTAGGTGGTATCGATAAAATCGTTTCCGAAAATGAGATCTTAAATCGGACGATTGATTACCAAAAACCTGAATTAGAAAACCTGTTCATTCTCAATTTATATCGTGATTATGTGCCTGAAGAAGAGATCCCCAAACGTTTGAAACAATTCGGCTACACGCAAATAACTAGCAAACAATTCGTGACGATCCTAATCCAAATTGATGATTATGGAAATCACACCTTCAATGCCAATGATATTTTGCTGATGGCAATCGAAAACATTGTGGCCACTTTGATTCCTGCTCCACAACGATTCAAACCAGTTCTGGTTAACAAAGATACACAAGCAACTACTTTATTCTTTGCCGCAGCAGATAATCCGAAAAAAGAAGTTCTGCAATACTGTAATCAGATTCAGCAGGCCGCCTTTAAATATTTAAAGATCAAGATCAGCCTGGGGATTTCGAATCTGTACACTGATTTAAAAGACAGCAAGAATTCCGTTGATAACGCTAAAGAAGCCTTGCATTTCCGCATCAATCTTGGCGAAGAATCCATTATTTTCTATGATGAAATCGCGGCTGGTCTCAATCAAGCAGCCATTATTAAATATCCACAAAGTAAACAAGAGATGATGGATGCCATTCGTGCTGGTGACAAAGCTGCCATTGAAGAACTCTTTCCAAAAGTGGTCCATGAGATTTTCGTCGAGAATACCAATCCTCTAAGTTTAAAAACAAGTATTTTGCGCTTAGTCGGTGATATCATTCAGCTCGGACAATTGCTCGGCCTAAATTTTGAGTTGTCACATGATATCAGATATATTTACTATAACGTTATAACGATCGATAATCAGAATCAGTTGACCCAGATGCTTTATACATCTCTTGTTGATCCAATCGTCAACCGTACTTCTGATCGTAATAATAATGATTTACAATCTCTGTCTGATCAAATTATTCAAATCGTTCGCACCCGTTATGATGAGGATATTTCCTTAGATATCATCGCAGATGAACTTCATTACAACGCCAACTATCTCAGCAGTGTTTTCAAAAAAGAATTCGGCACTAACTTCAGTGATTACCTCCAAAACTATCGGATCGAGATATCCAAGAAGTGGCTGGTTGAAACTGGTATGACTGTCAAAGATATTTCGAACAAGTTATGCTACAACAATTCGCAAAACTTTATTCGCTTCTTTAAAAAGCATGAAGGCATCACGCCTGGTGCTTATCGGCACCGTTACAAATTATCATAACGCCGTAACAAATCGATTAATTTCCTAACTGCGCTGAATTAAATTTATGATTTAAACTAGAGGAGGTCGCACATATGCTCCCACTTAATCTAGGCATTCGTGCCCACGATTTAGCATTTTCTGATTTAAATTCACTGATCGACCAATTAAACTTATATGAACTTCACCATATTCAGTTTGCACCGACAAAATGTTTTCCAGACGTCTTTGAAAACAAAGTCCCCAGTAAAGGGCTCGCTAACTATTACGGACAGACTTTACGTAACCATCACATCAAAATTTCGATTCTTGGTTGCTACATCAATTTATCAGCAAGTGATTTAAACAAGCGACAGAATGAACTCGACAAGTTTAAATATTATAGCGAGTTGGTCACTGACTTTGACGCCGCAATTATTGGCACTGAAACTGGTAGTGTTGGTAACGGATATACTGAAGCTAATTTCACCGAATCGGCTTATGTAACGGTTAGAAATTCTGTCAGTCTGATGATCGACAAAGCCGAAAAATTGGGCGTGACTATTGGCATTGAGCCTGGCCAGAATCACCCTATTCATACTAGCGCGCTCGCCAAACGATTGTTAAAAGAGATCGATTCACCAAATCTTAAAATTATTTTGGACTTTGCCAATTTAGTCAATTCAGATAATTATATGGATCTCGATCGTTTAATTGAAGATGCAATCGAAGATTTAGTCGATGATATTGCCGCCATCCATTTAAAAGACTTTATGATTGATAATCATCAGCTCAAAATAGTCCCAGTTGGTCAAGGTCTGATGGACTATCGACCGATCCTGAAATACATTAAGCTGAATAAGCCGATGATGTACACATCGCTAGAGTCGACCAAAGCACCTGATATTACGCCAGCTATTGAGTCACTCCAAGAAATTTATGATCAGATTTAAAAAATCCCCGTGATCAACTCGATCACGGGGATTTTTATTTGAATTTTCACTTAAAGAATCCAAAGTAGTTATAAGCATTATTATAGCTAATATCTTGAACGATTTTGCCAATGACCGCTAAGTCGTCAGGCACGCGCCCTTTTACGATCAACTGACCATAATATTCGCACAAAACGCGGCGGAAATATTCATGACGTGGATATGACAAGAAGCTGCGCGAATCAGTCAACATTCCCACAAAGTTTGGCAACAAACTTTGTTCAGCAAAGGTTGTTAATTGTTGCGTCATGCCTTCTGCAGTATCGTTGAACCACCAAGCGGCACCTAATTGCAGGCGTTGAACGCCGTTGCCTTGGAATGATTGCATCATCGTTGTTAACGAGAGCCAATCATTCGGGTTCAATGAATAGAAAATTGATTTCGGAATTGCATTTTCATTTGCCATCTTAATGTATAGCTTCTGCATTTGAACGACAATATCTGGTTGTGAACCCATCGCATCGTAGCCTGTATCCGCACCAATTTTGGCAAACATTTGCTGATTCAAGTTGCGTGCTGAATTAATATGGAATTGCATCGTCCAATTAAATTCGGTATTTAACTTCATTAAGTTTTCAATCAACGCAGTGACGTACTGATTGATTTCTTTTTGACTGAGAGGCTCGTTTTGGGCTGCTTTGGCAACGATTGCATCTAATTGGGTATCAGTGGCTTCGACGAAGATAAAAGTCTCTAGTGAGTGATCAGAGAGCGCACCACCCATACTGGAGAAAAATTCAAATCGCTGGCGTAATGCCGCAACCAAATCTTTAAACGAATGGATCGCCACACCGGAAATTTGTGCGAGTTGTTTGAGATAGTCGCCATACTCATCGTTTTCAAGATGAATCGCCTTATCTGGCCGCATCGCTGGCAAAACTTTAAAGCCATTCTCTGCTTCATCTTTTTTTAATAGCTGATGAAAATGTAGATCAGAGGCTGGATCATCGGTCGTACAAACTGCCTTTACATTGGAGTTGCGGATCAATTCGCGCGCACCGAAATCATCCGTTTGTAATAATCGATTGGCCTTTTCCCAGATTTTCGGCGCATTCTTGACCGTTAATAGATCATCGATACCAAAGAAGCGGCGCAATTCAAGGTGTGTCCATTCATACAATGGATTTCCGACCGACTTCTCAATTGTTCCTGCCCACGCGACAAACTTGTCATAATCATCACCGTCGCCCGTGATCAATTCTTCGGGGACACCATTCGCGCGCATTAAGCGCCACTTATAGTGATCTCCATATGTGCCTTCATTCAGCCAAATACTAGTAATATTCGCAAATTTTTTATCATCATAAATTTCTTCCGGATTCAAATGACAGTGGAAATCAATAATCGGCATTTTCTCCGCATAATTATGAAATAATTCTCGTGCTGGCTGAGTTGTTAACAAAAAATCCTGATCCAAAAAAGACATCTTGGCACCTTCCTGTTCATTTTTATAAGTTCGTGTAAAACATCAACCACGTTCTGTTATCACCCTAGGTATAAACGATTGGCGCAGTTTCTTCAATAATCATTTTCTGATTAGATGCTGATCTGCCTCATGTTCCAATTCTTGAATGCGCCGAATCGACCGTTCAAAGTTGGTCGCAGAAACTTCATCCCAAACCTGATATGAATAAGGTGCCAATTCTTGAATCACCTGCAGTGCAGCCGCCAGATCGATAACACCGTCGCCAACAGGCACTGTTTGAATATGATTGTCGTTATAAACGTAATCTTTAAGATGAAACGCATAAATTTTCCGGCCAAACTGCTGGATCCCTGTCCTCAAAATAGCAACCACATCAGACTTTTCACTGGAAACGAGGTTGGTGGCGTCAAATATTAATTTTAAATTAGGTGACGGAATCGCGTCTAACAATTGTTGAATGGTTGCAAAATCATGGATCGGATGATTGACGCCTGGCTCGATCCCGACCAAACAACCAATTTTCTCAGCCTGTTCAACGAGATATTTCACCTGTTCAATGACATCATCCACGGCTTCCGGCGTATAACTCGCCGCACGTGGCAAAAATAAATCATCCACACTACCCGTTTCCGTTGCAACCAGCGGGACGCCAAACGTGCTGGCCATCGACATATAGTCAATAAACCGTTCCAAATTTTGTTGTCTGATCTTCAAATCCGGATGAATAATATTCGAATAGCAACCCAGAATCGCAATCGACACATCATGATCGGTAAAACATTGCCTGGTATAATTTGCTAATCCGAAATTCAGGTTATTCCCTTGATCCGTCAAACCCGCCAACGAAAATTTAGGCGCAAACTGAACGTAATCAAATCCCATGGCTTCGATGCGCGAAACCAGCGCGTCCGGATTATCAACAATTTGAATATCATGTGCACGAATACCACAATTCATTTTCAATCACCTGCTATTTCAGCGTTTTTATAATCAACGTACATTCTCGCAATCCCCTCAGCAAATAAATGCGCGCCCAGAATCGAGAAGTGGGTATTATCGCCGACACCTTCAGGATAGTTAGGAGATTCTCCATATGCCAAGTGATTAAAAAGCACCACGGAATTTTGCGGACCCATTTGCCGTAATAAATTCATCGAAAATTGATTCGCGTCTAACAAAGTTACATTTGTTTTCTCAGCGGTTTGATAAACCGCTTTTAAATAATCGCCATGCGTATCTACTAAGATATTCTCTTTGAAGTTGCGACGTGCCTGTGGCGTTAACAAAATCGGTGTGGCATTTTTAGACTGAATTTGGGTCACAAAATAGATTAAGTTTTCTGAGAATACACCAAAAGGATCCGTATAACGAGCCGGATCCCTGACTTTTTCATCATTATGGCCAAACTGGATAAAAACGGTATCATCGGGTTGTAAAACGCGTAATAATTCAGTAAATCTATTTTCAGCTAGAAAAGATTTCGTACTGCGGCCATTGACGGCTAAATTAACAACCGCTTCTTTTTTTGCACCTAAGAAAAGATAAAGATACTCTCCCCAACCGCTTTGGGGCTTTTGTTCTGGACTTTTAGTTGCCGCCGTAGAATCACCAATGATATAAAACATTTTGATCTCCTTGAACCATTTTTAAAACAAATCTTGCGGTTCACGCTGACGTTATCTGCTCATACTCGCGCCAGCGCCTTGTCCTTTGATTGCGCGAATTTCCTGATCACTGACCAAATTTAAATCGCCGCTGATCGTCAATTTCAAAACACTCGCCGCAATTGCATACTCGATCATATCTTGCGGTTCAAAATTGTGTACGAATCCGTGGATTAAGCCAGCGCCAAACGCGTCGCCAGAAGCGACACCTTCCATGACGTGCATGTCATAGACCGGAGCATCGTAATATTGACCGTCATGTAATAATAATCCGGTCCACTGACTTGCCTCGACAGAATAAATGTTGCGGAGAACACTTGCAACTGTGTGGCAGTTCGGATAACGTTTCGTCACTTCGAGCATACCGGCCTTAAAATCGGCTTTCTGGTCAATTCCGCGACTCATATCACCGTCGAAGGCTTTAATGCCAAGAGAGGCTTCGAAATCTTCATCATTAGCGATGCAAATATTCACGTATTGCATTAATTCAGCCATGACCTCTTGCGCACGTTCAGGTGACCACATTTTTCCACGGTAATTCAAATCGCAGACCACCGTGATCTGATGTGCCTGACAATATTGGCAAGCAGCAAGAACGGCCTCTTGCAATTCACGCGAGATTGCTGGCGTAATACCTGAAAAATAAAAATAATCAACATCAGCTAACAATTTCGGCCAATCAAATTCAGTCCGCTTTGTTTCAGCAAAGGAACTTCCCGCACGATCATAAACAACATTAGTTGTTCGCACGCTGGCGCCTTTTTCAAAAAAGTAGATACCTAAACGAGGCCCACCGCGTAAAACTTTATCCGTTATAACGCCGTACTTTATCAGCGTGCCTAGCGCTGCATCGCCTAATAAATTGTCAGGAAATTTAGTGAGATAAGCTGCTTGATCGCCAAGCAAACTTAAAGACACGGCTACATTTGCCTCAGCACCACCATAATTTACTTCAAAATCTGCGGCCTGCAAAATCCGATTATTGCCTGCGGGTTTCAAGCGCAGCATCATTTCCCCAAAGGTCAATACTTTAGTCATGAGTAATAGCCTCTTCAGTCGTTATTTTTGACGCCAAGCTTGGACTTTGCTGACAAACTTAGATGCATTATCAGTGATTGTCTCCAGACTTGTCTCGCTATTACCAACTAAGCTACCACCAACACCGACAACATATGCGCCTGCATCAAGCCAATCGGTTAAATTGTCTAAGTTCACGCCACCAGTGGGCATGATTCTCGTCGTTGGAAATGGGCCGTGCAATTCTTTAGTGATCGAAGGACCAACAACACTGGCTGGGAAAATCTTGACCAAACCAACACCGGCTGTTTTAGCGGTATAAACTTCTGTTGGTGTGAAACAGCCAGGGAAGTAATTAATGCCTTGTGCGTTACAAGTCAACGCAACTTGCTCGTTAAAAGCTGGACTAACAATGAATTTCGCGCCAACTTTAATGGCTTCATTCGCATCAAATTCGGTTAAAACTGTACCTGCTCCAATCAACACATCAGGTTGATCAGCGTTTGCTGCAATTAATTGACGGATCGCTTCGGCGGCATTGGGAACGGTATAAGTTAACTCGATCCCTTTAACACCACCAGCAATACAAGCCTGGGCAACCTCAACACTTCGTTCTACGGTATCTGCACGAACAACGGCAACAACACCGGCCTCGCCGACTTTAGTTAAAATTTCTTCTTTTGACATTGGAATACGCTCCTTAAAATAATATAAATGAAATTCATCAATGACACGGTAAAAACTTGAACCCAGAATATTGGATTCAAGTTTCCACTGTGCTTAAATATTGCTGATTATCTAACTAAATAACCACCATCAACAGCTAAAATATGGCCGTTGACATAGTTTGAAGCTGCGCTGGCCAAGAAGACTGCCACACCCATGAGTTCAGATGGTTCTGCCCAATGACCGGCAGGAATCCGACTTAAGATTTCGTCGTTACGATCTTTTTGCGCGCGAATTGGTTCCGTATTAGCAGTCTTGATGTAGCCCGGTGCAATGGCGTTAACTTGAACGTTATAAGCACCTAACTCGCTGGCAAATGCCTTAGTTAAACCGGCAACACCATGTTTGGATGCCGTGTACGAAGGAATAAACTTGCCACCTTGGAAGGAAAGCATTGAGCCAATATTAATGATCTTACCTGATTTTTGTTTCGCAAATTCTTTAGCAGCCGCCAAAGACAGGTGATAAACAGCATTCAAGTTGATATTGATGACGCGATCCCAATCTTCATCTTTCGACTCCAACAGCGGATTACGCTTGATCATCCCTGCGTTATTGATTAAAATATCGATATGACCAAAAGTCTCAACTGCTTTGGTAACAACCTTTTCAGCGATCCCTTTTTCTGTTAAATCGACATTCATAAACTCAACTTTATGACCGCGCTTCTCGATCATGTGCCGCGTTTCGTCCCATTCGGCAGTCCCAAATGTTGGAATAAAAATATCCGCGCCAGCTTCGGCCAGTGCAACTGCATAGCCTTGTCCAAGGCCAGTGTTTCCGCCGGTAATTACAGCAACCTTTCCGTTTAGTGAGAAGGCACTCATTTTAAATTTATCGAGAGCTGCTTCGTTTTGTTTGATTTCTTCTGGTGATTGCGCCATTTTTATGATCTCCTTTTCGAAAACAATGAAAATCCGATTATTTCAAATCCTTCATTTCGACAACATCCATGTCATCGTACGTCTGGTTCTCGCCACACATTGCCCAAATAAAAGCGTAACTAGTTGTCCCGACACCACAGTGAATCGACCAGCTTGGGTTCACAACGGCGTCTTCAGGATTTAAGAAAATATGCTTAGATTCGTTAGGTTGTCCCATGAAATGGATCACGCGTGTATCGGGTTCGGCAAATTCAAGATAGAGATAAGTTTCCATGCGACGTGCATGCGTATGTGCTGGCATGGTATTCCAAGAATTACCTGGCTCTAGAACGGTATAACCCATTTGTAATTGGCAAGTATCCATTTGCGAAGCATCGATATATTTGTAAATTGTTCGCTTGTTCATATGCTTTTGATCGCCAATTGGTTTGGCTAAAGCATTGGCAAATGGTAATTTTTTATTAGGAAACTTAGTTGTTCCGGGCGTTGAAACAACGTAGAACTTAGCAGGGTTTTTAGGATCATCCGAAGCAAAGACCACATGTTTTTCGCCAACACCAACGTAATAGCCATCATGAGCAACCATTGGTTCTGTTTGACCATCGATCGTTATTGTACCGTTACCGCCAATATTAATGACGCCCAATTCCCGACGTTGTAAGAAATAATCGACACCAAGTTGCTTGTCCAAAACGATCTCTAATGGTTCAGCACCTGGCGTAACACCGCCGAAAATCATTCGATCATTGTACGTATAAACTAAATTAATATCCCCAGTTGAAAATAAGTGTTCTGCTAAAAATTCCTCGCGTAATTTTTCCGTGTCATAATGCCGAATATCCTCGGGACTGTGTGCATATTTCGTAACCATTTTAAAGCTCATGTAAAAACCTCCTGTAATTTCTTTATTGGAAATACTATTTCCAAATCGCAAATAAATGATATAATAGATTTGTGGAAAAAGCAAGTGTATGCGGTATCATTAATCATAAATATTTCACTCAAAATAAAGGAAGCACTCAAAATGACAGAAGCAAAAACAACTTACGGTACAGTATTGATCAAAGCCAATCAGATCTTAAACGCAATTGCCGTTAAAAAAGCGACTAATCTCTCAGAAATTTCTCAAGAGACTGGCATCACCATGTCAACGACGTCAAAGATTTTAGAAACCTTACAGCAGATCAACTATGTCGTTAAAAACGAACAACATAAAACTTATAAAATCGGCCCGGCTTTTCTAAAGTTTAACGATGCATTTCTCGAAGAGTTTAGTCTAGTGACGCTATGCCGGCCGTATTTATTATCACTGCGCGACAAATTCGGTGAAACGGTTCACCTAGGTGGCCTCGAAAATGACGAATTAGTCTACCTCGATAAATTTCCCGGTAAAAAATCGATCACGGTCATGACCTCCCATGTGGGCATGAGAGCACCACTGTACGCAACTGGAATGGGCAAGGCAATCCTGAGTACTTACCCGCAAAAACGGCTCCAAAGCTATTTAAACACGCATGAATTGACACCGATCACGGCATCAACGATCACTGACCAGAAAGTTTTATTTTCACAGCTTGAAGATGCACGTCAGGCCAACTTAGCCTTCGATGATTCTGAGCGTGATGAAGATGTTTATTGCATTGCTTCAACGATTATCAATAATCGGAAATTACTGGGCGCCTTTAGTATCAGCATTCCTAGATATCGCTTAGACGACGAGATCAAAGCGGAAATGAAAGTCGAGATTGTTCGCACGAAACAATTGATCGAAAAGCGATTAGCCATTTAGCTCGAGTTAAAAAATTAATGACCACAAAAAACTCTCTGAAAATCAATTCAGAGAGTTTTTGAGTACCTATATTTTTCATCCGGTCATCGTTTTTCGTAGCAAGTAATTATTCAGTGACTTGATATTCGATTCTGCTTTCACCGCCACCATTGCTAATGACTTTCAATTGATCCGGAATCTGCGTTTGCAATTCATGAACATGACTAATAATCCCGATCATGCGTTGTTGGCTTTCCAAACTCATCAGTGCATCAATGGCTTCATTCAGCGCGTTTTCGTCCAATGATCCGAAGCCCTCATCCACAAATAGCGCGTTGATTTCGATGGCGCCAGTTTGTTGCTGAACAACTTCTCCCAACGCGAGCGCCAGCGCCAATGCCGTGACAAAACTTTCGCCACCAGAAAGCGTCCGTACGCTCCGTTGATGACCAACATAATCGTCGAAAACATCCAGTTCAAGTCCGGAATTCTTGCGCGTCGTTCCAGATTCCTGGGCGAGCATGAGACGATATCGCCCCTCCGTTAATCTTTCCAGTCGCTTATTGGCAACTAAGAGCACTTCACGAAGATAGGTCCGCAAGACATAACGCTCTAGACCTAGTTTTTGACTGCCATTGCCACGCGTGACCTCGCTCAAAATTTGTAGCTCACTTAAATCATCGATTTGTTCTAGTAATTTCCCAACTTGTTGATAAATCCGCCGTTGCTGCGCTATTTGCGTCTTTAATTGGGCCTTGACTTCTATTTGCTGATTAAGTTGCTGCTTGATTTCATCGAGAGCCGTTTGCGCCCCAGTCACATCTGGCGATTCGTTGTAATCTTGCAGTTGCGTTTGTAAATTGACGAGTAACGTTTGCGTTTGAGTGATCTGCTGTTCAAAATTTGAAACTTGTTGTTGCCATAGTTCAATTTGACCAACGGTTTTTAGCAACTCTACAAATTGATCAAGCTGCTGTTCAAACGTTAATGTTGCCCATTGTTCATTGAAAATTACACCGAGTTGTTTTTTTGTAGCGTTATAACGGCTTTTTTGTTCGTCCAGTTGTTGATTATAATGTTGTTGATCCGTTTGATTAGCAACTTCTTGTTGTTGTAACTGATTGATTATTCGACTGTTCTCATCAACTTGTTGTTGATATTCGTTGATTTGTTGTTGACTCGTCTGCAAGAAATCATTAAGTGCAGCTAATGTCGCAAATTCTGTTGGCAATTGTTTCTTTTTGTCTGCCAATTGTGTGTTGATAATTATCAAGGATTGCTGAAGTTCGACGGTCTTATCCTGTTCGGAATTTTGAAGGACGGTTAATTCCTCAGCTTGCTTTTTCAATGCGATTAGCTGTTTGGCTTGTTGGTCCGCAGTTGCCTGTTGGTCGACTAAACGTGTTTGCCGAGACGATATCTCTAGCTGTTGTTCTTGGAGCCACGTTTTAATTTCGTCCAGTGACTCAATTTTCTTAAAAGTATCAATCAGTCGTAGATTTTGAAGTAAGTTTACTTTCCGTTGTTCCGTTTCGTTAACTAATTTTTCTTGTTGACCTTGAGCGACTTCCAGTTGATTCTTGCTTTGTTCTAGTTTTTTAGCTGCAGTCTGACGTTTCTGATCTGCCAACTCGACAGATTGCTCAGAAACTGTGACTGCAACACTACTTTCAGCGCTCGCCGTCAGCACTGCTGGATGCTCAGTCGACCCACAAACTGGACAGGCTTGATTAGGAATCAAGTCTTTTCGCAAGATCAAAATTTGCTGATAGGCATAATCGCTCTTCGTCTGCTGATAGTCACTTAATGCCTGATCATATTCAGTATGACGAGTATTCACGCTCGTCTTTAATTGCGTTATTTGTTGAGCTGACTGAGTAATCGTGTCGGTATTTTGCAATAATTGCGTAATTTCCTGTTGCCAACCTGTCAGCCGTTGTTGCTGAAGATCTATTTGGTGTTGCTCTTGATAAAAATCTGGTAATTCTTGTTGAGCCTGGTTGATCTGCGCTGCATTTTCTTGAACAGCAGTTAATTGTGCTTGTACTTTGGCTAATTTCTTTGCTTGTAACTGTTGATTTTGACTGACTTCTGCTTGTTGCTTAACGAGTTGATCAACTTGGCGATATAACGGCTGTAACGCTGAAAAACGGATGACTTTCTGATTCAATTCCGTTTGATCTGCCTCTGCGGACTGTAGTTGATATTGTTGTTTCTGCGCATCATTCAATTGCTGCTCTAGCCCAGTCGCAGTGAGCTTTGCGTCGGCAATTTGTTGTTGTATTTTGTTGATGGCCAACTCTAACTGCTGTAACTCAGAATATTGAATGTAATACTTTTCGGCCCATTTTGCTAAGTTGATTTGTTGCTTTAACTGATTGATGGTTGGTTCTTGCTGGCGCATCATCACTTCTTCGGATTCTAGCGCTGTTCGCTGTTGGAAAAGCTTCTGGATTTGCTGTAATTCTGTTAGATGGTTTTGCTTCTGTTCACTTTGTTCAGACAGCTTCCTCAGTGCAACATCACTATCTTTTAACGTCTGCTCTGACTGATCAATTTGCTGTAATAATTGCTGCAGTCTCACCGTTACGGACGGCGTTCCCTGTTCTTCATCGTCTTCGGGCCAGTCAATCTGCTGTAGTAACGCTTGGATTTTTTGCTGAGTCTCGATGTTTTGTTGCCGGGCTTGTTTATACTTATCTTGTAATTGATCGACCCACCGTTCATAACGGCGTGTTTGGAATAAATTACGCAACACATCTTCCTTTTGGTTACTGTCACCATTTAAAAACATGCGAAATTCGCCCTGAGGTAGTAAGACGATTTGTCGAAACTGAGCGGCATTTAATTGGAGTAGATCTGTTAAAAAAATGTTGGTTTCGTCAATTTTTGTATATTGTCGCTCTTCTTTTTCATCCGTGTCGTCCTGATAGACCGTCAATTCTACTTGCGCCGCGCGTTTAGTCGTTCCTTGACCACGCTTCTTCGCCAAAACTTGCTCGGGTTTGCGGATCACGCGATAAAATCGGTTGCGATGTGTAAACGTCAATTCCACACTGGTTTCATCAGAATCCGCAGCAAATTCCGAGCGAAAATCAGCGACTTCGCGTTGTGAACCCGAAGCCGTTCCGTATAACGCGAACACCAATCCATCAAAAATTGTCGACTTCCCCGCGCCAGTGGGGCCGCTGATCAAAAACATCGATGACTGATCAAATTTTGTAAAATCAACTTGTTCATAACGATACGGTCCGAAAAAGTTCATCGTTAGTTTTAATGGTCGCATTGATCTGCCTCCTGTAATGCTTGCTCCGCCAATTTCTTCTGATTTTTCGACAAATCCGTTTGCGTCGCATCATGATAAAAATCTGCTAGAAGTTCCAACGGCGATTGAATTTCCTTAGCCGTGATTTCTTGATCCGTAAATGTCGCCAATCCATGCGCGCGACTCATCGTCAGGAATCGCGGAAATTTCTCGTGCAAAAAATTGCTGGCATTACTAATTACATTGGTATCCTCAAGAATGATCCCAGTATAAGCAGATCGATCAATATGATGTGCGGTTAAATAAGCGTCATCTGTCAATTCTGCAAATTTACCCTGCACATTCTGAACCTCATGCAATTGCTTGATTGGTTTAAACTGAACACGAATTTCCGGATCGGTGTCAACAATTAAAACGCCTTTGGTTTGTAACGCTTCTGACAAAGAAAACTTGAGTAATGAGCCGCTATAACGGATCAATGGCTGTTGTAACGCCTCTTTATTATGGACATGACCTAAGGCAACATAATCAAAAGGTGACAATAAATCTAACGGAACGGCGTCCAATCCACCCACGCTAACTGTTGTTTCAGAATCGGAATGTTGACTACCCGCAGCAAAAAAGTGCGCAACCAAAACCGGCTTTTTGCCCGGCTTAAACTGCGTTACCATTTGCTGCACAATCCGCGTCATGGCTTGTTCCAATGTCTTGATTTGATCGTCTTCGAAAAATTGACGCGCTTCATAAAGTTCAAAATAAGGTAACAAAAAAAACTGAACATCAGCCATTTCAACCGGCTCAAATGCTTGTGCTAATTGGGTATGTAAATAAAAATTAGTTTGTTGATACCACTGATTACCAACACCCAAGCGGACCGCACTATCATGATTCCCATTGATCATCAACAAGGGGAGTTTTAACTCTAGATTGATCTTCTGAATAATTGCGGCAAGCTGTGCGACTGCCGGTTCTGCAGGATTTTGTCGATCATACAGATCTCCCGCAACGACGATGGCGTCAACAGCTTCGTCTTTGGCAATCTGAATCAATTGTTTGATGGCATAATCCTGTTCGTCATACAAATCATAACCAAATAATCGACGACCAAGATGCCAATCTGCCGTATGTAAAAATCGCATTAATATCTACTCCTTCTGCTCAAGCTGCCAAGTTTCATAATGAGAAATAATATAATCATGTCGCGTTTGGATCAATTTTTGGTAATCACTATCTTCGCCATCGATCAAACCTTGAAACAGCTTGATTTGCTTCCTTAACGCGACTAATTGCGGATCACGAATTTCAGCGTTCAAATGACGTTGAACAGCTAACCGATTTTGGTATGTTTTCTGTTGGACGTTTAAACGTTGTAATGTCTTCTCATAATCACGAAGTTGTGCGAGTGTGGCCGGAATTTCTTGATTCCATTGCCAAAATTGTTGGTAAGGCATGCTGCCCTTTAACTTATTGCATTCGCGGCAAGCCAACGTTAAATTTTCCAGTCGATTATCATCCGAAAGTGTTACTCGGTCTTTATGATCGACACTATCACCATAACGGCCGCAATATTGACATTGGTGATGAAATTTCTCGCGAATATAGGCGCGCGTCGTGTAATCCAACGTATTCTTATCAAACAAACGATCAACATCGAACCCTAACTTAGCCAAGTCATTGGGAAGATTCCCCGTTATAACGGTGGCTGCTGGTTGATCTTGCCAGGCAATTATCCGCCGATAAAAATCTCGACGCATTTTTGTGTTTTGCCACGAACCAGTGAGCGCGTCGAAAGCATCAATCAAACTGGCGCACCTCTTTTTTTGTGACTTATTTAATGACAATCGTTGCTTAGACTGTTGAGGGGCACCCGTTGGTAATCCTAAATAAACCCACTGCCTAACTGTGGCTAGTGCGCGAGTTTGCGTGTTTTCAAAATCACCGAGTTGCAACCCGCGCACCTGACAAATATCACAAATACTCGTCAATTGTTTGTCAGCCAAAATAAAATGTTGCTGATCAAGGGTCAGTCGACAATATTGACATTTAAGCCGCATTTAACTCATTCCTTTCAACGTTAAAAAAATCCGAATGATCAATTGCGCATCATTCGGATTTTTCAAGTGATTTCAACCCTGGGTCATTAAAGACGCCGAATTAAATCAAACAAAATCATCATAAACTATTTCGACTAAATTCTTCTTAGTCGCAAAATTGACTTGGTAGACTGCCTGCTCAAGTGCCTTCTCATATTCATCCAAAACATCCTGAGGTAGTGGTGTCACCCTCGCTAATTTTGCAATCATTTCGCCAACATCTTCGATACTGTCTAAATCAACGAATAAATAGATTTTAGTCAAAATATCGTGAAGCAGATCAGTCATCACCGCATTAGGTTTGCCATTCAGGTCTGTCAGAGCAACTGAATCTGGCGAAACATTCTGATGATTGATCGTAATAAATTTGAGTGCTTGAAAAACATTCATCTGCTTTACCTCATACGCTGTCTTATTATCCCTATCTTAGCACAATTTGGCCACAGCAACAGCTAATTGCAAACCGAAATATTTTAAATGACCGAACTTTAAATCTATTAACAAGTCTTAATCATATTTACCAAACGTTAAGAAAAAATCCGTTTTCTTCAAACTTAAATCTGAATTTGCCTCTATATTTCATCACGATCTGAACATTTTTTCTCGGTACACTAATTACAGTTACCAAGAAAGGTTGATTCAGATGCTGATTAACGACAAACAAGTGATTTCCATTCAAATCAAAAAAATTATTAATACGAAAAATATCGAGTGTCTCTCCGAAGATGGCGAAGTGGTCAACTTACATTTGACCGCCATTGAAAAAAACGACCCCTTATTCTGGTGGAGTCTGGTCAAAATCTATACGGCTCAACTATGGATCCCGATCGTTAAACAAACGCGCACTTTACTGGAAACAGACTGGTTGCAAGATCCACTCCCAATATCTGACTAAATAAAAAAATCGAACAAAATTGTCCGACTTCAGTCCTGATGCTTATTTATCAGCGTCAGCTAACTTCTTCAAAGTTTCTAAAACCTTGTCGTTAGCTTTTTTGTTCTTTTTAATGTTTGTTTCGTTAACAGGGCGACGTGCACCGCTAATACCAGTATGATTATTCTGTGACATGATGAACCTCCTTACGTATTGAGTTAATTTTATTGCATTTGCGCTAATATTTCAAGCAGATTCGCTGATTACTTCAACTTAACCTAGAAATTTAGTCATTTTAGCAAGATTTTTGCCAAATTATTGCCCGGGAAATAATAAACTTGAAATAACTGGATTTAAACTGATCGGCTCAACTTCTGCAATTGATGTTTGACTCGTAATCTTTGACTATGATCCGTTGCAATGATCAAAGTATCACCAGTTTGTATTTCTGTATCGCCATGAGGTAGTAATTCGCGCTCACCACGCCGAATCGATATTAACAACGTCTCTTGTGGCCAAGCAATATCACGAACTTGTTGACTAATAAAACGGGAGCCTTCAAAAACCGGCACTTCTAATCGATCATGACGTCCGGTTAATTTCAATTGGGTTTGGTCGGCCTGCATTTTTTCTGCCAATGATTCGTAAATCGGTGCGCCACCAAGCACATCTACAACCACGTAAGCTGTCAATGAAACAATGGCTAATGGCATCAGGTGCTCCAAAGTTCCGACCATTTCTGTGATCAACAACATCGCCGTAAATGGTGCTTTACCAATTCCCGCGAAATAACCCGCCATGGCAAAAATCACTAAATTCATGATCAAACTTTTAGGCAATAAGCCCATATTGGCCATCACCACGCCATACAAATCGCCGATCAAAGCGCCCAAGGTTAGAATCGGTAGAAAAATACCACCAGGCAAACCTGACCCATAGGAAACCATCGAGAAAACAAATCGTAGGACGAATAAACCTAAGACGATCAATGCAGCTGGTTGCTGATTTGCCAAACTCAAAATCAACCCGTTACCGCCACCCAAGGTTTGTGGCCAAAAATAACCGATCGGAATCACCAGAATCAAAGGAATCAACCCATCTGCATACCGAGGAATTTTATTAAGACGCCGATATAACGCTGGCAGCTTTAGCAAAACTTGTTGATAAACAATCCCAAGAATTCCTAAGATAGCACCTAAAATTAAGAGATGCCAATAAAGTGGCAGTGGAAAATTCATTGTATATTGCAAATGTAGCACAGGTGTCAGCCCAAAAAAATTAGATGAAATAAAATTTGCACTCAGCGCGCCAGTTAATGATGTAATCCAAACCAGTGGCGAAAAGTTGTGATAAATTTCTTCCAAAACAAAAAAAGTTCCTGCTATCGGTGCATTAAAGGCAGCAGATAATCCACTGGCCGCACCTGCGGCAATCAAAACGCGTTGGTTGGTTCCTTTTTCATGCAACCGGGCCGCTAATCCCTGGCCAACCGATGATCCTAACTGAATCGAAGGTCCTTCGCGTCCCAAAAATAAGCCTGAACCAATTGCCAGTGCACCGCCGACAAATTTACGCCAAAGGATCGACCACCAGTGTAGCGTCAAATTGCCGCTTAATTGCGTCTCTACCTCAGGAATGCCTGAACCCATGATATGAGGCTGCTGTTTCACTAGGATGGCGTTAATCACCCAAATAATCAGTAATAACGCTAAGATAAGTCCTAACCAGAGGAAATTCTGATGTGCTAACTGATATAGTTTTTGCCACTGTGAAAGTGACTTCTCGATAATCAGCCGAAAGCAACTTACGATTAATCCCGATAATAAGCCAACCAATAAGCCCTTTAAAATAAAACTAACGTGTAAAAAATTTAACTGGTCCTTCAACTTAGCCATGAACACACCTCAACTACTATTAAAGAACAAAGTTGAGCTGATTACCAGTTAGAATTGGGTCGATCCACAAAATCGCATGATTGATCAACCCAAAAATAAAAAACAGGTCCGCAATATCAACCTGTTTTTCAAAGATCAACTCGAAATTATTTTAAATTCTCATTAACTGATTTTCGCAATTCGACCTTGTTCAATATAGACACTCAATATCGCGACGTCCGCAGGATTGACCCCACTGATCCGTGAAGCCTGCGCAATCGTTTCTGGTTGGATCTTCGTTAATTTCTGTTGTGCCTCTGTTGCCAGACCATTAATGGCGTTATAGTCAATTTTTTGCGGAATTTTTTTAGCTTCCAAGCGTTTCAGACGCTCAACACTTTGTTCTTCCTTCTTGATATAACCCTGATATTTGATCTGGATCTCAACTTGTTCTTTCACATAACGGTCTGCTTCGGCTGAACTGGCACCAATAAACTTAACAACATCCTCATACTTAACTTCTGGACGCTTCAAGAATTCACTAGCCAACACACCATCTTTTAGTGGCGCAACATGATGCTCCGCTAAGAAATCTTGAACTTCTGGCGTTGGTTTGATCCGAACTTGCTGTAAACGAGCGAGCTCTCGTTCAATTTCAGATTTTTTAACTAAATATTTCTGATAACGATCTTCGTTGATCAGACCTAATTCATGACCCTTAGCAGTTAATCGTAAATCAGCATTGTCATGGCGTAAAATCAACCGATATTCTGCGCGACTCGTCAATAAACGATAGGGCTCATTAGTACCCTTAGTGACTAAATCGTCAATCATAACGCCGATATAAGCCTCGTTACGTCCCAGTGTAAATGCCGGCTTGCCTTGTGCTCTTAATCCAGCGTTGATGCCTGCAATCAGGCCTTGCCCTGCAGCCTCTTCATAGCCAGAAGTTCCATTCATTTGGCCAGCTGTAAATAAATTAGCAACGACTTTAGTTTCCAAACTATGAGTCAGCTGCCATGGCTCGATAATATCATATTCGATTGCATAACCAGGTCGCATTAATTCTGCATGCTGTAATCCAGCCACAGAATGCAGCATCTTCAATTGAATCTCTTCAGGCATTGAGGTTGAAAAATCACCAACATAATATTCTTCGGTGTGCCGGCCTTCCGGCTCCAAGAATAATTGATGACGTGGTTTGTCAGCGAAACGGACAACCTTGTCTTCAATAGAGGGACAGTAACGCGGACCGACGCCTTCAATAATGCCAGAAAACATTGGCGCGCGACTCAGATTGTCGCGAATGATTTTATGTGTCGTTTCATTTGTGTAAGTCATCCAACAAGAAAGCTGATCCTTCAAGTACGCTGTATCTGGAGTCTCAAATGAGAAGTGATTTGGTTTCTTGTCACCTGGTTGTTCTTCGGTCTGATCATAATCGATCGTGTTGCCATCAACTCGTGGTGGTGTCCCGGTCTTAAAACGACGTAGCTTAAATCCGTTTGCTTCCAAACTTTCCGACAATTTAATTGACGGTAATGAATTATTAGGTCCGGAAGAATAAGTTAGCTCGCCAATGATGATCTTGCCACGAGATGACGTACCTGCTGTTAATACAACACTTTTGGCATAATATCGGGCACCAGTCGCCGTTATAACGCCTTTACAAACACCATCTTCAACAATAATGTCATCCACTAATCCTTGACGCAGCGTAAGTTGAGGTTCATTTTCCAACGTATCTTTCATAACGGCATGATAATCCGCCTTATCCGCCTGTGCGCGTAGTGCGCGCACAGCTGGACCCTTACCGGTGTTGAGCATCCGCATTTGAATATAAGTGGCATCGATATTCTTCGCCATCTGTCCGCCAAGTGCATCCACTTCGCGTACAACGATCCCTTTTGCCGGACCACCGACTGACGGATTACATGGCATGAAGGCCACCATATCTAAATTGATCGTTAACAATAACGTCTTCTGTCCCATTCGTGCAGCAGCTAAGGCAGCCTCACAACCAGCGTGGCCGGCACCCACAACGATGACATCATATTCGCGGGAATCATATTGCTTTACTTCCAAAATCAATGCCTACTTTCCTAAACAAAATTGACTGAACAGTTGTGTAATTAATTCGTCTGGTGCATTTTCACCGGTGATTTCACCCAGCTTTTCCCAGCAAGCCGTCATATCGATCTGAACTAAATCGATTGGCATTTGTGCGTCTAGACCGGAGATCACATCCGTTAGTGACGCTTTGGCCTGTTGCAATAATCCAATTTGGCGATTATTCGACACCAGAATATCTTGCTGACGATTTTCAATTCCGCCGAAGAAGAGATCCTTGATTTGTTGTTCGATTGCTGCCAGTCCGCTTTGATCTTTGATCGAGGTCAGAATTGGATCTTCCTTAACACCTAGAGCCGCTAATTCAGACTGATCAATTCGCGCCGGTAAATCGGTTTTATTGAGAATCACTAACCGTTTCTGATCCTGTGTATCCTTGATCAGTGCTTGATCTTCCGCTGTTAATGGTTCACTGGCATCCAGGACAAGGATGATCAGATCTGCTGCTGCTAGTGCTTGACGACTGCGGGCAACACCGATTTTTTCAACTTTATCTTCAGTATCGTGAATTCCTGCCGTATCGACCAATTTCAGTGGTACGCCTTGCACATTAACGTATTCTTCGAGCACATCGCGGGTCGTTCCCGCGACATCCGTCACGATTGCTTTATCTTCATGCAATAAATAATTCAGTAGCGATGATTTACCAACATTAGGACGGCCGACAATTGCAGTCGCCAGTCCTTCACGTAAAATCTTCCCTTGTTGCGCAGTTGACAGCAGAGCGTCGATCCGGGCTTGAACTTCGACCGCCTTTTCACGCATTAACTTTGAAGTAATTTCATCCTCATCATATTCTGGATAATCAATATTTACTTCGACCTGAACTAGCACTTCCGAAATATCATGGCGTAAATTATGAATTAGGTGCTGCAAATTACCATCTAATTGATTTAATGCGACTTGCATGGAACGATCTGTCTTCGCACGGATCAGGTCCATGACTGATTCGGCTTGCGTCAAGTCAATACGGCCATTGAGAAAAGCACGCTTGGTGAATTCACCAGGCTCAGCCATTCTTGCGCCAACAGCAAGTAACAATTGTAGAATTTTATTCGTAGGCACGATACCACCGTGACAGTTGATCTCCACAACGTCCTCGCGTGTGAATGTCTTTGGTGCGCGCATGACCGACACCATCACTTCATCGAGTTCTCGCTTGGTTTCAGGATCAACAATATGTCCATAATGAATGGTATGGCTAGGAACTTTAAGTAAATTAGTCCCTTTAAAAACATGCTCAGCTATTTTGACCGCTTGATCTCCAGAGAGTCGCACGATCGAAATCGCCCCTTCACCAGGTGGCGTTGAAATGGCGGCAATAGTATCGTATTCAGTAACAATTGGCATGGCAAGGGTTCCTTTCAAGAGTTTTAATTTTGACCAATAAAAAAGCGCCAAAAGTCCACCAAGCCTCTAGACAATAAAAGAGACTTGGTGGACAAAGCACTTTGACTACTTCATCGATTAAGTTGAGAAAATCATATCCTAAAATTTTATTTTTGTCAAAATTTCAGGTTTAAAGCGACTAAAATTTAGGTTTTCAAGGAAGTTTAACTGTTTTACGTGGCGCTATAACGACATAACGTTCCGGTTCAGTACCTTCCGAGAAAGTTTCAAAATATGGACTATCCGCTAAAATCATGTGGATCAGTTTGCGTTCAAACGATGGCATTGGATCTAGATAAACAGACTTATGATCTGCCACCACGTTTCGGGCAGTCCGTTTAGCCAAGGCAGTCAACGCATGTTCCCGGCGTTCACGGTAATCACCAACATCGAGAACAATCATCTGCCGCGAACGACCGCGATGATTGAAGAAGGTTTGACTTAGATACTGCAATGAATTAATTGAACGACCATGTTTGCCGATCAATAAACCCTCTTTAGCCGTGTCTAAATGGAAAACTTGCGACCGATCTTGTTGCTCAACGCGAATCAACGCTGGTGCGCCTAAACGCTTCGTCAGATCCATCAAATAAACAGATAAGTCCTTAATTGCTTTTGTATCATTTCGTTCTATTTCAGGCTTTGCAGAATGTGCTACCTGTCCTGATACCTGTTGAACTGGATTATCCTTCATATCAGAAACTGTTTGTTGATCTTGCTTTGCATCGTGTCTCATTGCTTTTTTGATTTTCTGTTCGATCACTTGTTGCTTAGCTTTAGTAACTGCTGGAGATGTGCTCACTTCAACGATTGCAGTTTTCTTACCAAAACCTAGAAAGCCTCGTGATTCTTCACGAACCACTTGAATATCAGCTTCTTCTCGTTCAATTTTCAACTCAGCTAATCCTTTTTGGATTGCTGCTTCGACGGTTTCACCTTCGTACTGCGCCATTACCGATCAACTCCCATCTTTCTAAATATGAATTATTTCTTCTTGTAAGCTCGTTTTCTAGCTCTTCGTAAATTCTGCTCATGCTCACGCGCAGCGGTCACTTTTTCTTCACGCTCACGTTTCGCCTTGAATGGGTTTTGTAAAATTAACGTTTGCACAACTTGGAACGCATTGGAAACAACCCAGTATAAAGAAATTGCTGAGGCAATATTGAGTGCTGGGATAATAATCATAAACGGCATCAAATACTGCATGATTTTACCGGTTGAACCAGTTTGTGGCATACTCATATTACTGATATAAGTACTCAAAAATGTAAAGATACCCGCGAGGATCGCCATAATGTAATAGGGATCCTTCTCACCAAGTTGCATCCACAGGAATGAACCTTGTTTCAATTCAGTTGTCCGCCAAATAACTTGATACAAGGCATACATAAATGGCAATTGAACCAACATTGGCAAACAGCCGTAGACAGGATTGACGCCTGCCTCTGACATCAGCTTCTGCGTTTCTTCACGCAATTTCTGCTGCGTTTCCATATCTTTAGCACTATATTTCTTTTGCAAAGCCTGTAACTCTGGTTGAACTGCGCTTTGCTTCTTCATATTCTTCGTGCTGAGATGATTCAATGGTAATAAGATCACTCTGACAATGATCGTAAAGACGACAATTGCCCATCCATAATTACCACCAAGAAATGCAGCGAGTTTCAAAATGAACCAAGAAAATGGATAGAGAATATATTCATTCCAAAATCCTGAACTCTTGCTGGTAATCGGTGCATTCATATTGGCACACGCTGTTAAAAACAGCATCAGACTCAATAGCGAAACAACTAGCAAAACTTTTTTAAGCTGCGAACGTTTCTTCACTTATTTTTCCTCACGAATTTAATTTAGCTTATGCGTCTTCTTCAGACAACAGCTGACTTAATTTTAACACATGGATGAGATTACTTTTAGTCTCTTTCATGGTTAAATTTTTAGCGTTTTTCCGAGCAATCACCAAAAAATCGACATCCTGCTTGAGTTGCCCATCAAGTTCATGGAGACTTTGCCGAATATAACGTTTCATTCGGTTACGGCTAACTGCAGTATGCCCAATTTTTTTACCTACAGAAATCCCCACACGAAAATGGTGCTGTTCAGGTTTCTCCAACTTGTAAATCACATAACTGCGATTTGCAACCGATTGGCCAGCCTCAAAGACACGCTGAAATTCCTTTTCACTTTTAACACGGTAGGTCTTGCGCATGAAATCGATCCAATCTTTAAATGAATATCATTGATCACAATTTGAAAATAAATAAAAAAACCACTGAAACTCAGTGGCCTTAAGCAGATAAAACTTTTCTACCTTTACTACGGCGTCTTGCTAATACTCTACGGCCGTTCTTCGTGCTCATGCGTTTCATAAAACCATGAACGCGTTGACGATGGCGTTTCTTTGGTTGATAAGTTCTCTTAGTTGTCATGTGTGCTGCACCTCCTAGATTATACAGTGGATACACCATGAAGATTATTTAGTACGTCTCTTCAAGCGCAATTACTTAAATATATTAGCATATCTACTATTAAAAAGAAACTAATTTTTAGGCTTTTTTCAATATAGTTGGCGCGTGGCGGTAAAAGTTATCCACAATTTAAAAATATTATAGGGGATTTAGCTGCGGATATCTTTTTCTGTTTTAGCAATTATCCACAAGCTTTGTTAATAAAAAGGCGATTTCCCCAGTCACGTTAATAACTTATGCACACCTCTGTTGATCCTGTGGAAAATACTTCTAAATTTTAGTACATCAATCTTTTTAACGCACAGATTTTGGTGGATAACTTTTAAAAATAGCAAAACAACTTTATTTTATCCACAACCTGTGGATTGTTTTATGATACCTGTGTATATATTTTTCTTCTTTTCAAAAATCTGTGGAAAACTTTTTTAGAGAATGCTAAACTTAAGTTATCTTTCCACATTTTTTTAGAAGGGAGTGGCGTTTTTGGCAAACGAAAATGTCCTATGGGACAAAATAGATGCTGAATTTAAAAAAACATTTGAACCTGTCAGCTACGAAACTTGGATCTCTCAGGTCAAACCAATCAAATTAACGGCCGATAAATTGACGTTACAGTTACCTTCACCATTTCACCGTAATTATTGGGAACGAAACTTAGTTAAAGAAGCAACGGCATTGCTCCGCGATTATAGTGGTCACGAAATCGAACTTGAGTTAGTCGTTCCAAACGAACAGATCGATGATACCGATATTGCGAAAACATTTACGGATCCTGATTTAACTTCTGGACTCGTTTACGCGCATGACACTCATTTAAATGATAAATATACTTTTGATAATTTTGTCATTGGCGCTGGTAATTACCTCGCACAGGCAGCTGCATTGTCTGCCGCGGAAGAACCAGGGCAAGTTTATAATCCTTTAAATCTCTATGGCGGCGTTGGTTTAGGTAAAACCCATTTGATGCAAGCCATTGGTCATGAAGTTTTGCGCCGCAATCCCGATGCCAAGGTCAAATATGTCACTAGCGAAGAATTTGCCAACGATTTTATTAATTCGATTCAAACCCGGCGGCAAGAAGAATTTAGACGTGAATATCGTTCTGTCGATCTTTTATTAGTCGATGATATTCAGTTCTTCGCCGATAAAGAAGCCACACAACAAGAATTTTTCCACACGTTTAATAAGTTATATGAAAATAAAAAGCAAATTGTCTTAACTTCAGATCGGATTCCTAGTGATATTCCTAAGTTGGAAGATCGATTAGTTTCTCGGTTCAAGTGGGGATTGTCTGCGGATATTACGCCGCCTGATCTTGAAACTCGAATCGCAATCCTAAGAAATAAAGCCATCGCCGAAGGTTTGGAGATCGATAATCAAACCCTCAGTTATATTGCTGGACAAATCGACACCAACATTCGAGAATTAGAGGGTGCACTGGTTCGCGTTCAAGCGTACGCAACGATCAACAAAATCGATATCACGTTGGAAAGTGCGATTGCTGCACTCAAAGGCTTAAAAGATATTGCTAATCAGCACGGGCTCTCTATTAGTAAGATCCAAGAAGTTGTCGCACAATATTTCCGACTCCAAGTCAGTGAGATAACCGGTCGGAAACGGACTAAGAATATTGTCGTTCCGCGGCAAATCGCCATGTATTTATCGCGTGAACTAACAGATAACTCACTTCCAAAAATCGGCAAAGAATTCGGTGGCAAAGATCACACAACGGTTATCCATGCCCATGAAAAAATTGCCAAAGATCAAGAACATGATTCCGAAATGAGATCCAAAATCAGCGACCTGAAAAAATTACTGCGCGGATAGGCTGTGGAAAACTTTCAAGTCATCCCCAATTTTTTCCACAAGTTATCCACAGTGGAAAACTCTAACATTTCTTCTTACTCTCAGTTTTCCACAGAATTAACAGGCCCTATTACTATTACTTTAAAATCTTTTATATAATAACTAGCAAATTCAGGAGGGTTCCTTAATGAAATTTACAATTGATCGTCTAGGTTTTATGCGTCATTTCAATAATGTCTTGCGAGCCGTGCCTTCGAAGACAGCGATTCAAATCTTAACAGGGATTAAATTTGATTTAACGGATGCAGGTTTAAATTTAACTGGTAGTAACGCAGATATTTCCATCGAAACCTTTATCCCTGTTGCGGATGAATCGATGAAATTAAAAATTGAATCCACTGGTTCGATTATTTTAACCGCTCGTTTTTTCAGCGAGATTATTAAAAAGTTGCCGGGCGAAACATTTACCTTCGAAGTTAAAGATAATTTCCGAGTGATTTTAACTTCCGCCGCTTCCGAATTTACGGTGATTGGTTTTGATGCTAATAGTTATCCACGCTTACCAGAAATCACCGACGCTACAGAGCTCGAATTTTCTTCAGAAATTTTCCGCGGCTTAGTTAACCAAACCGTTCTTGCTGTTTCTGCGCAAGAAAGTCGGCCCATTTTGACTGGTGTTCATTTTATGATCAACGCGGACGGTTTGTTAGCCGTTGCAACCGATAGTCATCGTTTAGCTCAGCGTAAACTCGATTTAGCAATTGAAGGCAATTATGATTTTGTAATTCCTGGGAAAAGCTTGATCGAATTATCGCGGATGTTGGCTGATTTACAAGATGAAATTCACCTTAAAATTACAGACAATCAAGTTTTATTTAATTTTGGATCGACCAAATTTTATTCTCGATTATTAGAGGGTAACTATCCTGATACCACGCGTTTGATTCCAACTGATTCGACGACGACAATGCAAATTGATGCAACAACACTTTTAGCGTCAGTTGATCGTGTTTCGGTCATGTCTCACGAAAGTCGCAATAATGTGGTTCGTTTGCAATTGAATGCCGAAAATAAACAAGCCACACTTCTTAGCAATTCGCCAGATGTTGGTAATGCAGAAGAAACTTTAACTTTTACAGCGCTAAACGGTGAACCGCTAGATATTTCGTTCAATCCTGATTATCTGAAGGATGCCTTGCGCGCATGCGGAAATACGGAGATCAAATTATCATTTACAACCAATCTACGTCCATTCACGATCATTCCGTCTGAAGATGGGGTTCATTATATTCAACTGATCACACCTGTTAGGACTTTTTAACAAGACAAAGTTAAAATAAAAAACGATCTCCACATCATTTTTTTGATGGTGAGATCGTTTTTTTCATGTTCAAATTGACATCCAGGCAACAACTTCTCAGCCCAGATCAAAATTCAACTAAATTTTCCTGAAACCGTCTTAAAATTCATTTTCAGCAATTCTAACTTTTTTGGACTAAATATATTATCTTACGTTAAATTCGCGTCAGCACGATAATAACGCTATTTAAATTGTTTTTTACTTAAATAAAGCGTATAATTTAATGGTAAACCATATATTTTTTGATTAGGGGCGATGTTTTTGAAACAGGTTAGATTAGCTGACGAATATTTGACATTGACTCAATTGTTGAAAGAAGAAGGCATTATTGGCAGCGGCGGCCAAGCCAAATTTTATTTGCAAGAGAATCCAGTTTTGTACAATGGCGAGTCTGAAAACCGTCGTGGTAAAAAATTACATCCTGGCGACGTGGTCAAATTAAATTCTGGTGAAGAATTTCAAATTGTGAAGGCGTGAGATGTATTTAGAACATCTTGAATTAGCACACTTTCGTAATTACGACGCGCTAACGGTTGATTTCTCACCGCAAATCAATGTACTGATCGGTGAGAACGCACAAGGTAAGACGAATTTACTTGAAGCAGTCTATGTTTTGTCACTAGCGCGCTCGCATCGAACCAATGATGATAAGTCATTGATTCAGTGGGGGCATGATTTTGCTAAGTTGTCTGGTGTTGTGCAGCGTCAAGTTGGTCGATTACCTTTGGAAATTGTCCTCAGTCATCAAGGCAAACGTGCTAAAGTCAATCACCTTGAGCAGCGCCGATTATCTCAATACATTGGTCAATTTAATGTCATTTTATTCGCACCGGAAGATTTAGGATTGGTTAAGGGATCACCAGCTGGCAGACGTCGATTTATTGATATGGAGTTTGGCCAGATCAATCATCAATATTTATATAACATCACACAATATCGCGCAATTTTGAAACAGCGCAATTTATATTTGCGTTCCTTACAACACGGCCAAGCGAAAGATTTGATTTATTTAGAAGTTTTATCAGATCAATTAGCGGGATTTGGTGCGGAAATTATCTGGGCGCGCCGTGAATTCTTGAAACAAATGGAGACTTTTGCGAGCAAACAACACCAAGAAATTACCCAACAGCGTGAAACGTTAGCTTTTGATTATCAAACGGTTCTACCCGTTGCTGAAATTGAAAGCTCTGAGCAACTATATCAGTTTTTAAAAGTGCAGTATCAAAAAGCTCAGAAGCGTGAATTGCAACAGGGTACAACAGTATTAGGACCGCATCGAGATGATGTGGCTTTTATTGTTAACGATAAAAATGTTCAAACTTTTGGTTCGCAGGGTCAGCAAAGAACCGTTGCGTTGAGTTTGAAGTTAGCGGAAATCGAATTAATGCGGAAACAGACGGGTGAAGCGCCGGTTTTATTACTGGATGATGTTTTATCTGAACTCGATGAAATCCGCCAAACACACTTATTAAAAACGATTCAGCATCAGGTTCAAACTTTCTTGACCACGACGAGCTTAGATGGTGTCGCAAAAGAAATTATCGGCGAGCCCACGACCTTTGTGGTTAATGACGGTGAAATTAAACAACAGGGTTCTCATTAATTTAATAACGAATATAAACTTAAATGTTTGTGAAGCCATTGATTTCAACCCGTGGCTACTCACAACATAAACGTGTTCGCCATCACTGAAATCACTGTCTAAGTGCAAATAACTTAAATCTTAAGACCAAGATTTTAGTTATTCGCGACTTAGCCATTGATTTCAACCCGTGATGGCTCACAACTTGATTTTTAGGAGGCTTTTACTTGAACGACGAAAATAAACCAACGACTAGCGAAGATGCTGAAAAAGAAGTTGAACTCGAAGCAAAAGAAGAAAAGGCGCGTGAATATGATGCCAGTCAAATTCAAGTGCTTGAAGGCTTGGAAGCTGTTCGTAAGCGTCCTGGGATGTATATTGGTTCGACCAGTTCACAAGGGCTGCACCATTTAGTTTGGGAAATTATCGATAATGGGATCGACGAGGCTTTAGCGGGCTTTGCTTCTGTTATCAATGTGATCGTTGAACCCGATAACAGTGTGACCGTGACTGATGATGGTCGTGGTATTCCAGTTGGTATTCAAAAAAAGACGAAACGTCCAGCCTTGGAAACTGTTTTTACCATTCTTCATGCCGGCGGTAAGTTTGGCGGCGGCGGTTATAAAGTTTCTGGTGGTCTTCATGGTGTCGGTGCTTCGGTTGTTAATGCTTTGTCTACTGAGCTAGATGTAACGGTCACTCATGAAGGCAAGCAGTACTACATGGATTTTGTCCGTGGCAAAGTTAATACAGAAATGAAGATCATTGGCGATGCACCTGAGCATGAACATGGGACTAAAGTGCACTTCCGTCCGGATCCAGATATTTTTACAGAAACAACGGTCTATGATGATCAAATTTTAAATACACGAATTCGTGAATTGGCTTTCTTGAACAAGGGTTTGAAATTAACCTTTACCGATAAACGTGTGGCCACTGCAGAACGCATTGAATATCATTATGTTGGTGGTATTAAGAGTTATGTCGAATTTCTCAACGAGGGAAAAGATGTTCTTTTTCCAACGCCAATTTATGTTGAAGGCGAACAAGACGGTATTACGGTTGAAGTTGCCTTGCAATATACCGATGATTTTCATTCTAACTTGATGACTTTCGCCAACAATATTCATACTTACGAAGGTGGGACTCATGAGGCTGGCTTCAAGGCGGCACTGACTCGTGTCGTCAACGATTATGGTCGCAAACTCGGCCTCGTTAAGGAAAATGAAGACAAGCTGTCTGGTGATGATGTGCGTGAAGGTATGACTGCGGTTGTGTCGATCAAGCATCCAGACCCACAATTTGAAGGTCAGACGAAGACTAAGTTAGGAAATTCCGATGCGCGTAGTGTGACTGATAAGATGTTTTCAGAAACATTTACGAAGTTTCTGATGGAGAATCCTGCAACGGCTAGACAAGTTGTTGAAAAAGGTCAACTCGCAGCGAAGGCACGACTTGCGGCCAAGCATGCACGTGAAGTCACACGTAAGAAATCTGGTTTGGAAATTAGCAATCTGCCTGGTAAATTGGCAGATAATTCTAGTAAGGATCCAGAAATTTCTGAATTATTTATCGTCGAGGGTGATTCTGCCGGTGGTTCTGCTAAGCAGGGTCGTTCACGATTGACGCAAGCAATTTTACCGATCCGTGGGAAGATTCTGAATGTCGAGAAGGCTTCTATGGAGCGAATTTTGGCTAACGAAGAAATTAGAACTTTATTCACGGCCATGGGAACTGGATTTGGTGGTGACTTTGATTTAAGCAAGGCGCGGTATCACAAGTTAATTATTATGACCGATGCCGATGTCGATGGTGCTCATATTCGGACTTTGTTGTTGACGCTCTTTTATCGTTATATGCGTCCGGTTGTTGAGGCAGGCTACGTTTATATCGCCAAGCCACCTCTATATCAAGTTCGTCAGGGTAAATTCATGCGTTATATTGATTCTGATGAGGAATTGAATGAAGTCATGGGTCAGTTGTCCGCATCACCAAAACCAGTGATTCAGCGTTACAAAGGTTTAGGTGAAATGGATGCTGAACAATTATGGACAACGACGATGAATCCGGAGAATCGGAGAATGGATCGTGTTCAGGTTACAGACGCTAAAGAAGCCGATAGTGTTTTCCAAATGTTAATGGGCGATGACGTTGCACCACGACGTGAATTTATTGAAACTAATGCGAAATATACTAAGAACTTAGACGTGTAGAAGGGGAGGTTGCGAATAAATGGCAGAGTTTGAAGATCGACGCATTGATACCGTTAATTTAGCTCGAACAATGCGCGATTCCTTTTTGGATTATGCAATGAGTGTTATTGTCGCACGAGCCTTACCAGACGTTCGTGATGGTTTAAAACCTGTTCATCGTCGAATTTTGTACGGCATGAACGAGTTAGGGGTCACACCCGATAAACCTTATAAGAAATCAGCCAGAATTGTCGGCGATGTCATGGGTAAGTACCATCCCCACGGCGACTCGGCAATTTATGAATCAATGGTCAGAATGGCGCAGGATTTCAGTTATCGTTATATGTTAGTCGATGGGCATGGTAACTTTGGGTCTGTCGATGGGGATGGCGCTGCAGCGATGCGTTATACCGAAGCGCGGATGAGTAAAATTGCCGTGGAAATGTTGCGCGATATTAATAAAGACACGATTGATTTTCAACCAAATTATGACGGTACTGAGCGAGAACCCGAAGTTTTGCCAGCACGTTTTCCTAACTTGCTGGTCAATGGTGCCACGGGTATTGCCGTTGGGATGACCACTAATATTCCGCCGCATAATTTATCCGAAGTTATTAGTGCCTTGCATTTGTTGATGAAAAATCCAGATGCGACGATTGCAGATCTGATGGAAGTAGTTCCTGGTCCTGATTTTCCAACTGGTGGGATCGTCATGGGTAAATCTGGCATTCGTCGGGCCTATGAAACTGGTAAAGGAACCATTATTCTTCGCGCAAAAACCGAAGTTACGACGTTGAAAAATGGTCGTGAGCGTATTATTGTTCACGAAATTCCTTATATGGTCAACAAGGCCAAATTAGTTGAACGTATCGCTGAATTAGCACGTGATAAGCGGCTTGACGGTATTATCGACTTAACGGATGAATCTGATCGTGACGGGATGCGCGTTGTCATCGATGTTCGTCGCGATACAAGCGCCTCGGTTGTTTTGAATAATTTGTTCAAAATGACGCCGTTACAAACAACTTTCGGATTTAATATGGTCGCGATCGTTAATGGGGCGCCTAAACAATTAAGTCTTAAAGAAATTTTGCAATATTATCTGAAGCATCAAGAACAAGTCATTCGTCGCCGGACTAAATTCGATTTGAAGAAGGCTAAGGCGCGTGCGCATATTCTTGAAGGTTTGCGGATTGCCTTAGATCATATCGATGAGATCATTCGGATCATTCGTAGTTCTGAGACCGGTGAAATTGCCAAGAACACGATGATGGATCGTTTCAAACTCAGCGATAAGCAGTCACAAGCTATCTTGGACATGCGTCTTGTACGTTTGACCGGTTTGGAACGCGACAAGATCGAAGCAGAATACACTGAGTTGATGAAAACAATTACCGACTTGGAAGATATTTTGGCGCGTCCAGAACGGATCGATCAAATCATTTATGAAGAATTATTAGAGATTCAAAAACGCTTCGGGGATGAACGTCGGACTGAATTATTAGTCGGCGAAGAATTAAGTCTCGAGGATGAAGATCTGATCGAAGAACAAGACGTCATGATTGTGTTAACTCACAATGGCTATGTTAAACGATTACCAGCGACAGAATTTAAAGTTCAAAATCGTGGTGGTCGTGGGATTCAAGGTATGGGCGTCCATGACGACGATTTTATCGAGCAATTGATCTATACGTCGACGCATGATACGTTGCTGTTCTTCACAAACACAGGCAAGGTTTATCGTGCGAAAGGTTATGAGATTCCAGAATATGGTCGGACGGCCAAAGGTTTGCCGATCATTAATTTACTCGGGATCGATACTGGTGAAAATGTTGAGACCGTGATCAATATTCATGACGTTGATAACGAAGACAGCTTATTCTTTATCACGCGTTTAGGTACGGTTAAGCGGACGACGGTTAGCGAATTTTCTAATATTCGTGCTAATGGCTTACGTGCGTTGACTTTACGTGATGGTGACGAACTGACTAATGTCCTGTTGACTGATGGGAAACAGAATATTTTGATCGGTACACACTTAGGTTATGCTGTGTCCTTCAACGAAGAAGCCGTTCGTTCGATGGGTCGGACGGCCGCTGGTGTTCGTGGTATTCGCTTGCGTGCGGATGATTATGTAATCGGTTCGGCTGTTTTAACACCTGATCAAGAAATTTTAACGATTTCTGAGAATGGTTATGGTAAACGAACGGCGGTTGCGGAATATCCGATCAAGGGTCGCGGTGGTAAAGGAATCAAGACTGCTAATATTACGGTTAAAAACGGACCATTAGCTGGTTTGGTTGCAGTAAATGGCAGTGAAGATCTGATGCTGATCACAACTGAAGGCGTCTTGATCAGATTCCCAGTTACAAATGTTTCTCAAACGGGTCGAGCAACTTTAGGTGTTCGTTTAATTAAAGTTGATAACGGGACTAAGGTTGCAACACTTGCAAAAGTCGATCATGAAGATCCGGATGCAGAAGTAGCGGATGAAACCAATTCTGATGCTCCTGCAGGATCAACTGTCGAAGGTCAAGCAGTTACTGATGATCAGGTTGAAATAACGGATGCTGAACGCACAACCGATTTGCCTGATGATGTTCAAGAATTAGTTGATCGTGCTGAAGCAGCCGATGAGACGGTGGATGATGACTCCGACGAATCAGATTCTGACGATTTAGATAATTAATTACAATCATCAAAAGTAAAACAGATCGTTTTGCCGTATATAAAAGTGTAACCAACTCAAGGTTTCTTTTAGTCGACAAAGCGATTTTATATTGTCTAAATAACTTATCTATGATAAACTAGTAGCTTGTGAGCAGATTTTTTTGACTGCTTGCTCCTTGTTCTTAGTAGATAAGAACCAATAGTCCAAAAGGAGGTGTAACACATGGCACAAGAATTTTATGAAGTTACTTATATCATCAAGCCCGATCTTGACGAAGAGTCAAAGAGTACTTTGATCAAACACTATGATGATGTTTTAGGTAGTGACGGTGCTGAAGTGGTTAGTTCTAAAGATTGGTCTAAGCGACGTCTCGCTTACGAAATCAAGAATTACCGCGAAGGTATCTATCATATCGTTAATGTTAAGGCTGATAACGCTAAAGCAATTAACGAATTTGATCGTCTTGCAAAGATCGATTCATCTGTTTTACGTCAAATGATCGTCAAACGTGATGACAAAAAATAATTTTTAGTGGTTGAAAGGGGATTTTTAAATGATTAATCGTGTAGTACTTGTTGGCCGACTAACTAAAGACGTTGAGTTGCGTTACACCGGTAGTGGTACTGCGGTTGCAACTTTTACGGTTGCCGTTAATCGCCAATTTACAAATGCCCAGGGAGAACGAGAAGCCGATTTTATCCAGTGTGTGATCTGGCGCAAGCCGGCTGAAAACTTCGCGAACTTTACGCATAAAGGTTCTTTAGTTGGTGTCGATGGTCGAATTCAAACGCGTTCATATGATAATCAACAAGGCCAACGTGTGTATGTCACCGAAGTTGTCGTGGATACTTTCTCATTACTTGAACCTAAAGGAAGTAGTACTGGTAGCAGCAGTTCAAATAGCAGCCACCCAACTAATTCCGGTTCTTCAAACAATTACTCAGCACCTCAGAATAATCAAAGTCAGGGTCAAAACAATCCGGCTGATTCGGCAACGAATGATCCGTTTGCAAACACTGGCGAACCAATTGATATTTCTGATGATGATCTACCATTCTAAACAATTAAAACAATCAAATAAAATAACGCTTGAAAGGAGGAACTAACATGGCTCAACAACAACGTCGTGGAGGTAATCGTCGTCGCCGTAAAGTCGACTTCATCGCCGCAAACCACATCGAATACATTGACTACAAAGACACAGAATTGTTGAAACGTTTTATCTCTGAAAGAGGTAAAATCTTACCACGCCGAGTAAGTGGCACTAGCTCGTTAAATCAACGTAAGCTAACCATTGCTATCAAGCGTTCAAGAATTATGGCTTTGCTACCATTCGTAGGCGAAGAAAACTAATATCATTTTAAGAGCTGCATTTTGCAGCTCTTTTTTAATACCTCAAAATGTGAATTAAGAAAATGATTTTACTCGTGCCAGCGCGGTTTAGTCATGACCAGAAGAACGCGATCGAAAAAGGGCTAAATTTTAGCGACGTATATTGATAGTATATTTATGCTTTTCGTCAACCAGATATTTTAATAAATATTCCGACTAAATTCAGAATAAATACACTATTAATTGTTCAGTCATGGTAAACTTAAAGTAATTTTAGTGACTTTTCCAGAATTAATACGAGGAGAAATAAATATGAATGATGATGATATTATTTATTGCACCCATTGCGGTGCCAAAAATTCGAGCGACGCGCAATTTTGTGCTCAGTGTGGTCAGCGGTTAGTTAAACCTGAAGCAGTCAGTGCACCATTGCAAGACAATGTGGATACAAATTCTGAACAATCAACTACGTCAACCGTGATGGCGGCTAAAGATCCAGAAATTGAAGATGATAAATCCAATCTGAATTTTGAAACGTCATCAGATTCATCTGATCAAGAAGATGAGACGACTAAACTCGATAGTGAAGATTCAGAAACGTCTACTGATCCATTCGAGCCTGATCACACTTCTGTAGATGAAAGTGAATCGGTCGATCAACCAACTGAACCTCAAACGACTGAAAATTCAGGTGAATCGGATCAGAACAAGGCTAACTTTGATTTTGCAGATGGTTGGGCGAAGTGTGTGGCTCTAGTCAAGAATAATGTGATCTTGGCAATTTTAGCAGCAATTATTTTAGTGTTAGGATTTATAGAAAGCTGGTTGCTCGGCTTCGTTTTGGCAGCAGTTCTCTTTATCGGTTCGTTGTATATCGCTCAGGAAAAAGGTGTCGGTCCTTTGGCACTTGAACAGCAATTAGCCCATTTATTTACGAAGCGACCAACATCGGCTGGCCAGCTGTCTATTACGCGGTTAATTGTATTGATAGGTAGTTTTATCGTCTTGCTCAGCACGTATGTCGGTCATTTAATCAATGTTGATTTAAGTTCGATCAGTAGTTTGTTTGGCAATGAAATTTCAGAACTTTTTTCATCATTAGGGCTCAGTTCTGCTGCGACTCAATTTATAGAAACAACAATTAACGGAACTTTTTACGCACAATTAAAAATGATCGGCCAAGCCGATAGCGAGTTAAAAAATTATTTGTTCCCAATTTTGCTACTCTTAGCGGCCGGTCCAATTTTGGTGATCGTCGGTCAATTTGTTAAAGCGCGCCAGGGTCAAATTTTAGCGTTTGTCGGCTCGATCGTGGCTGGAATTGTTTACTTTGGTGGATTTCAAGGCTTGAAACGTTTGATTGTTGACCAAGTGATCAAGGCCAGTGGTGCGGATTCTTCGACGATGCAATTATTTGGTGCGCAAGTTATTAATAGTGTGATCAAGGTTGGCTTGATGGGTTATCTGGCGGGAATTTGCATCATTGTGTTGATCGTCTTGACGGGTTATCAATTATTCCATCAGCAAACGCGTTCAACTAGTACTCACTAAATTAACGTGATAAAAGGGTAGACAGGGGTAAAAAAATGAAGTGTGAAAATTGTGGTCATCAGAATCCAGCAAATGCAAAATTCTGTGAAAATTGCGGGCAGCCACTCATTGAAAAAACCGTTTCGAGTACTCAAGCTTGTCCAAATTGTGGCGAGATCAATGATAGCCATAATAAATTCTGCGAAAAATGTGGGTTTGATTTGCGGAAGCAACAATCTACTGAAAAAGTTGAACCCGTAGTTGCCAGAAGAGTTACCAAATCAAAACCAGAAAAACAATCTTTAGCGGATCGTTTCATTGAAAAAGATGAATCGATTGCGACACCGTCTTCTGAGAATATCTCAAGATCTGAACAGTCAATGGCTGCTGGGTCCAATCAACAAGATGATCATTCTCAAAATACCAGCACTAAATCAACGGATCATTCGGCAATCACGAATACTTCGGCGGTATCAGGAAGTCATCAAGTTGAAAATCGACGAACAGGCCGTTCAAATAATCAAGAGAAGCATCGTCATACAGGGTTGTGGATCATTGCATTGCTTGTTTTGATCGTAGCTGCAGGCGGTAGCTATTATTTTTATCGTCATCAACAAAACAAACAAATTGCGGTCAGTCGGGTTGCCAAAGAGTCTAGTTCGAAATCCGTTGCCGAAAAGCAGAGCCGTTCTGAATCAAAAGCTGCTTCAAAAAGTAAGGCAGAAAAAGAATCATCTGCTAAAAAATCTGAGTTGAATTTTACAACGAGCGATATTGATGACCTAATTGGTTCAACGATTGGCCAAATGTCTGGTGTCAATTCTGTTTATGTTTCACCTGCGGATAGTTCGAAGACAGTCATCGAGAATAATCAGTCGCAACGTTCTGCAAGTAGTATCAAAGTGTTTATCATGGCAGCAGCTTACCAAATGGCTGAAGCGGGTACTTTTGATATGAGTGGTGTTTATACGGTGCAGGCGAGCGATAAAGTCGGTGGGACTGGTGTTCTTCAAAGTATGGCCAATGGCACGCAGCTAACGAATCAAGAATTGATCCGTCATATGATCATCGATAGTGATAATATGGCGGCTAATGTGATCATCGATCGTTTAGGCGGGTTAGATGCGGTCAATCAAGAAATTGAAGACTTAGGTGCAACGGACACGAGCTTAAACCGAAAGCTGATGGATCAAGATGCATTGAACGCTGGACGCGATAATATGACCTCGGTTAAAGATTTAGGGATGGTCATGAAACGAATCTATAATCAGAAGTTGATTTCCAAAGATGCGGATCAGAATATGTTGGCCATTCTCGCCCAAAATAACAACCATACGAAGCTTCCAGCTAAATTGCCGGCAACTATCAAGGTTTATAATAAAACCGGCGAATACGACGAATATGGCGTTCAAAATGATGCGGCCGTATTCGAGACGAACAAGGGTGCTTTAGTAGTCGTTGTTTTATCGCAGGATGGTGAACATGACGAACAGTTAGCAACCGAAGCCGATTTCGGTGAATCCTTATATGAACAAGTCTTCCAAGATTAATAGTAAAAAATAATCGTTTGTATTTTTAAATGACCTCCAAGAATTGGTACAGCCAATCTTAGAGGTTTTTTGAATTAAGGACCACATTTTTTGTTGGATCCTGAGCCATTTTCACTTTGCGGAAATGTCGATGCGTTTATGGTAAAATAGGCATAAGTAACCATTTGACACTTGGCGTGTATTTTGTCGCGTTGAGTCGTAATGTTCAACTTCGATGTCATGAAGGGATACTATGAAAAAAATAATGAGTTGGATCCGGAATTTGATCAGCATTCCCACTTTTTTCGCTGATGTGCAATTGCGGATCATTGCGTTAACCATCGTCGGAATCACAATTATTGCTAGTGTGATCGCGTTGATCATCACACCGGTTTTCGGCATTATCTTTTTAGTGGCAATGATTTTATTGATCGGCGTTATTTTTTACGGGTTTGAAATTCTTTCTAAGAACACGAATAAGTATGTTTCAGACCTCTCATATCGGATCAAGCGTGGTGAACAAGAGGCGCTGATCCAAATGCCGATCGGGATCATGCTTTTCGATCAGAACGAAAAAATTCAATGGATCAATCCCACTTTACAGAAATATTTGGGTGATCAGAGTGTTTTAGGCCGTAAACTTAAGGAAGTCGATCCTGATTTAGCTGACCTTGTGACCCAACATAAAGATGACGAAGTGACCAAAGTCGTCGATTGGGGAAATTGCAAGTTTGAAATCACCGTTCAAGAAAAAGTCGGCGCGTTATATCTACTTGATGTGACGAGATCGGCTAGGATCGAACAGCTTTTCAATGATCAGCAGGTCGTGATCGGTCAGATTTTTATTGATAATTATGACGAGATCACGCAAGCTATGGATGATCAGAGTGTTTCTAATCTGAGTAATTATTTGACGAATCGGCTGACCGATTGGGCGACGAGTTACCAAATGTTCTTGAAGCGAGTCGATGAAGATCATTTCTTCGTGCTTGCCTATGCCAAGGCTTTGACTCGTGCTGAAGAGAATAAGTTTAAGATCCTTGATAAAATTCGCGAGGACACTTCTGTCCAAAACTTTCCGGTAACCTTGAGTATTGGGTTTGCCTATGGTAGTGAAGATTTGGCGGAATTAGCGGTCACTTCTCAAGGTAATTTAGATTTAGCACTCGGACGTGGTGGTGACCAAGTTGTCGTACGTGCGAAAGGTCAACAGGCCCATTTTTACGGTGGCAAAACGAATCCGATGGAAAAGCGAACTCGTGTGCGTGCACGGATGATCAGTCAGGCGTTGCAAGGTTTATTTGCACCAGCGCATGACATCTTTGTTATGGGACACAGTCGCCCGGATATGGATGCTGTCGGTGCTTCCTTGGGGATTCGCCGGATCGCGCAAATGAATGGGATCCAGTGTCATATTGTCTTAGATCAGAACTCGATCCATACGGATGTTCAACGTTTAGTCAAAGAGATTCAAGAATATCCCGAAATTAACGATAGTATTGTTTCTCCAGAGGTAGCCTTGAGCATGGTCAATAGTGAAAGTATGTTGATCATGGTCGATCACTCTAAGCCATCGATCTCGATCAGCCCCGAGCTTTATGAGCGGCTCAAGCAGCGTGTTGTGATCATTGATCATCATCGTCGTGGTGAAGAATTTCCCGAGAATCCAATGCTAACTTATATTGAGCCTTATGCCTCTTCAACTTGTGAGTTGATTGCCGAAATATTCGAATATCAACCGACGGATGTCGATCCGTTGAACAAAATTGAAGCGACTGCAATGCTTGCTGGTATTTCTGTGGATACCCGTTCGTTTGCGCAACGGACAGGAACACGAACATTTGACGCGGCGAGTTATTTACGTTCGGTCGGTGCCAATAACGCAATGGTTCAGCAATTGCTCAAGGAAAATCCAGATGAATTCATACAGCGAAATCATTTGATTGACAATTTAGAAATGGTCACCAATAATATTGCTGTTGCATTAGGCGAAGAAGATCAGACTTATGATCCAGTCATTGCCGCTCAAGCAGCCGATACCATGCTGAAATTATCCGGGATCGATGCTTCGTTTGTCATCAGTCGACGTCCAGATGGGGTCGTCGGGATTTCCGCTCGAAGTGTTGGCGAGGTTAATGTTCAAGTGATCATGGAACAAATGGGCGGTGGCGGTCATTTATCGAACGCCGCGACTCAACTCAAGGGAATTTCTGTTGCACAAGCTAAGAAACAATTGAACGATATTATTACCAAAAAACCAGCCTAATTTATTAATTAATTTACTTGGAGGTAGTTACAATGAAAGTTATTTTTCTCGAAGATGTTCGTGGTAAAGCTAAACGTGGCCAGGTCAAAGAAGTTCCCGATGGTTATGCGCGTAATTTCTTGATCAAGGGTGGCAAAGCTCAGTTGGCCACACCACAGGCAATCAGACAATTACAAGCGCAACAAAAGGCCGAAGAAAAAGTGGCTGCCAACGAAAAAGCTGAAGCTAAACAAATCAAAGAAAAACTTGAAGCCGATGAAACCGTCGTTGCAATTAAATCAAAAGCGGGTTCAGACAGCCGATTATTCGGCTCCGTTCCTAGCAAACAAATTGTGACTGCACTTGAGGATCAATTCGGTATTAAAATTGATAAGCGCAAGTTGAATTTACCAGAACCAATCAAAGCGTTAGGTTATACGAATGTTTCTGTTAAACTTTATAACGGCGTTAACGCAAAGATTCGAGTTCATATCACCGCAGAATAAAATAGAACGTTAATCGAAAGTTTGGCGAATTTGAGCCAGACTTTTTACTAGGTCACAGTGGGTTAAGCCGAGAGGGATACATGGATAATTTACAAAATCAATTGCCACCACATAGTGAAGAGGCAGAACAGTCAGTCATTGGGTCAATATTCTTGCGTCCAGATACGATCATTGATGCCATGGAATTTTTGGTTCCCGATGATTTTTATCGTCGTGCAAATCAAATCATTTTCCAAGCGATGATCAATATCAACGAGCGCCAAGATGCTATTGATGTGGTTACAGTGCGTAGTGAATTGGAGAGTCGTCATCAGTTCGATGATGTAGGTGGCGCGACTTATATCGCGGAACTCGCGGCTAATACGCCGTCATATCGCAATATTACCTACTATGCGAAAATCGTCGAAGAAAAATCGATGTTACGCCGTTTGATCGGTACAGCTACGCATATTGTCAATCAAAGTTACCAACAAGATGACGATGCTTCGACGATCTTGGATGATGCTGAGAAGCAGATCATGGATGTGAGTCAGAATCGCAATCGCAATGGGTTTAAGCAGATCAGTGATGTGTTGCTTGAATCTATGGCTAACATCGATAATTTAACGCAACAAGACAGCAGTATTACTGGTTTATCGACCGGTTATGCCGCCTTGGACAAAATTACAGCCGGCTTACACGAAGATGAGTTAATTATCTTAGCAGCGCGTCCTGGTGTTGGTAAAACTGCATTTGCATTGAATATTGCCCAGAATATTGGAACGAAGAACGCCGATGTATCGATCGCAATTTTTAGTTTGGAAATGGGGGCTGAGCAATTAGTCAACCGAATGATTTGTGCGGAGGGAAATATCACCGCGGATCATTTACGGACGGGTCAATTAACCACCGAAGAATGGGATCACTTGATGGTTGCCATGGCCAGTTTATCCAAAGCTAAAATTTATATCGACGATACGCCGGGAGTTAAGATGGCAGAAATTCGGGCGAAATGTCGTCGACTGCAGCAAGAGCAGAAAGATCTTGGCTTGATCGTCGTCGATTACCTGCAACTGATCGAAGGTAGCGGTCAAGAAAACCGTCAACAAGAAGTCTCAGCAATTTCCCGTCAATTGAAAAAACTCGCCAAAGAATTACACGTGCCAGTCGTTGCACTATCACAATTATCGCGTGGTGTGGAACAACGGCAAGACAAACGACCAGTGCTTTCTGATATTCGTGAATCGGGTTCAATCGAGCAGGATGCCGACATCGTTGCATTTCTCTATCGGGAAGATTATTATCGACCTGAAGATGCGGATGGTGATGGCGGCGCACCACAGCCACAAGACGAAGGTGAGCAAGACGTCGGGCCAGTCGAAGTCATTATCGAGAAGAACCGTTCTGGTGCCCGCGGAACTGTGCCACTATTGTTTGTAAAATCCTATAATAAATTTGCATCTGTTTCTAATCGCGACGAATAAAAAAATTATTTCCCAGGAAATATTAAATCAGCAGCAAAAACGACAATGTTCGTTTTTTACTGCTGATTTTTCTTTGTGTTTGCGCTATATTCAATTTTGACATTGAAAATAGTAACTATCAATGTTAGAATTCAATTTGGTGTTAATAAATAAAGGGAGTTGCTAATATGTCTGGAACGGTTGTTGTGGGTACTCAATGGGGCGATGAAGGCAAAGGTAAAATCACGGACTTTTTAAGTCAGGGAGCCAATGTTATTACACGTTATCAGGGAGGAGATAATGCTGGTCACACAATCAAGTTGGAAGGCAAGACTTATAAATTGCGGTCGATTCCTTCTGGCATTCTTTATTCTGATAAGTTGTGCGTGCTTGGCAATGGTGTTGTTCTGAATCCTAAATCATTGGTTGAAGAAATTGCCCGTGTGCAGGCACAAGGCTTGAGCACTGATAATCTCGTGATTTCGGATCGCGCTCATTTGATTCTGCCATATCATATTGCTTTGGATAAAGCTGAAGAAAATTACCGTAAGGATAATAAAATTGGCACGACCAATCGGGGCATTGGACCAGCGTACATGGACAAAGCCGATCGTTCAGGAATTCGCGTGACCGATTTATTAGACCGCGATACTTTTGAAAAAAAATTAGCAACGAATCTTAAATTTAAAAATGAATTACTGACTAAAATTTATGGTGTTGAGCCATTAAGCTTCGACGATATTTTCGAGGAATTTTATCAATACGGTCAACAATTAAAACCATACGTGACTGACACTTCTTATTTGCTTAACAACAAACTCGAAGATGACCAGAACTTATTGTTCGAGGGCGCTCAAGGGATTATGCTTGATCTCGATCAGGGAACTTATCCTTATGTGACCTCTTCTAATCCAGCGGGTGGCGTTTCAGTCGGCGCCGGGATCGGACCAAAGGCAATCGACCATGTTGTTGGTGTTGCCAAGGCTTATACATCGCGTGTGGGTTCTGGCCCATTTCCAACGGAGCAGTTGAATGAAACGGGCGACTACATTCGCGAAGCCGGCCATGAGTTCGGTGTTGTGACGAAACGGCCACGGAGAATTGGTTGGTTCGATGCTGTTGTGGTCAATCATTCGAAACGCGTGGCAGGGGTCACTGAACTCTGCCTCAATTCAATCGATGTCTTAACGGGACTCGAAACGGTTAAAATTTGTGTGGCTTATCGATTGGATGGTAAGCTGATCAAATATTATCCTGCTAGTCTTGCAGACCTGGCTAAATGTGAGCCCGTTTATGAAGAACTCCCTGGTTGGCAAGAGGATATTACGTATGCACAACAACTTTCTGATTTACCTGCCAATGCGCAAAATTATCTCCGCCGAGTTTCAGAATTAGTGGGGCTACCATATGCCACATTCTCAGTTGGACCTGATCGCGAGCAAACAATCGTTATGAAGGATATTTGGAAAAATTAAGCATTAAAAAAGGCCATGAATGGTTGAATTTCTCTAACGAGTTAGAGTGATCAACCATTCATGGCCTTTTGATATGTAATGGAGATGCAAGTCTGTTTTCAAAACGCCTAAGCGCCAGCAAACTTCATCTCCTGGGTTTGGCACCCAAGACAGTATACCATATGCTTTTTGAAAATAAAATCCTTGGGTTTAATAAAATTAAGATTTTTTTATTTGTGAATTTCGAAAATCTAGGGTGATTTGCATTTTTTAATCGGTCACATCTGACCGATTTTGGCCTAAATGTTTTAAAATTTTGTGCTAAATACGAGTTTTACCTTGAAAAATTCAGGTTTAATTTAAATTGTTTCTCAAACAGACTTAAAGAAAGACCGTCGGCATAGTCATTTGAATGTTTCACGTGGAACTACTTTCTTAAAACGTTATTTCCGGGGCGTTTATTCACAAACAGGCGTGCAAAAAACTAATCTGTTTATTTTTTTCCTGGTCGATTGTTTTTATTCTACAAAGCAGTTATGATATTTAAGGTAAGCAATGTTTCACGTGAAACACGAAAAATAAGGAGCTGAAAATATGGATAAAAAAGAAGCAGTGAAATTAATTCAAGATCTTTCCAACGTACGTGGAATTTCTGGGTTCGAAGATGAAGTCACTTCATTATTTAAACAAGAAGTTGCGGGTAGTGGTGAAATTGCCGAAGATCATATGCGCAACGTTTTCGTTAAGCATCCATTCAATAATGGCAGTCGTCCGGTGGTCGAGTTGGATGCGCACTCCGATGAAGTTGGGTTCATGATTCGTGCAATCAAGCCAAATGGCCAAATGATGTTCGTCAACGTCGGTGGTTGGGCAACAGTGACAATTCCCGCCCAAAAAGTTAAAATTCGCAATAAAAAAGGACAATGGGTTTCTGGAATCGTCAGCAGTACACCACCGCATTTTATGACAGCGGAAGAACGCACACGTTTGCCGAAAACGACGGAGCTCAGTATTGATGTAGGTGCTTCTAATGCCCAAGAAATTCGCGACGTTTACGAAATCGAAGTCGGTGCACCGGTTGTTCCTGATGTAACGTGCGAATATAATGAGCAGACCGGTCTCTTCCTTGGCAAGGCATTCGATAATCGAATCGGGACGGCTTTGTTAGCTTCAACGATGAAAGACATGGCTGCAGAAAAATTAGGCGTTGATGTCATTGCCGGTTTATCTTCTCAAGAAGAAGTTGGTGATCGTGGCGCAGAAGTTGTTGTTCGCAAAATCAAACCCGATTTGGCCATCGTTTTCGAAGGTGCTCCTGCGGATGATACAGTCATGCCAGATTATCTCATTCAATCCGGCTTGCGCAAAGGACCAATGCTACGTGATTTCGATTCGACTATTGTGACGAATCCACATTTTCAAAAGTTCGCGTTAGATATCGCCGCTGAAAAGCAAATTCCAGTTCAACGTTCGGTTAGAACTGGTGGTGGACAAGATGGTGCAATCATTAATCGTTACAACGGTGCGCCCACAATTGTGATCAGTGTACCCGTTCGTTATGCCCACACGCCATATTGTTTTATCGCGTATGAAGATTACGAAAGTGCGTTACAGCTTGCCAAAGAAATCTTACGTCAATTGAACGCAGAAGTTCTGGCAAAGTTTTAATTTAAGACTTGATAAATAAATACGTGTTTCGAAGCGTCGACTAAAAATAGTCGGCGCTTTTTTATATAGAAGGAATTTTTTAGTCGAAAAAAATGACGTGCGTTACATAACCATCGTTGTTTAACTATAATAAATAATTAATAAAATATATAAGTTATATAATAGATATTTATTGCCTTCTCTCCAGACTGCAAGTTATGATGAATTCGTAGTATCGGAGTGGTTCACGCAGAAAGGGAGTGGGACAATGTGGAAACGGAGTAGGACAAAGACAAATAGATGGCGGAAAGAGTCAGCTTTTATCATGCTTTTCGCTGTTTTAATGCCTCTCGTCCAACTTGTTTTTAGTAGTATCGATCAGCACCGTAACGTAGTCGCAACTGATTCGACGGTCTTGGTGGATAACGATAAGGTCAAGGTGAGCGTTGGTAACGAACTGGTTGCTGATGAAGTGGCTTGGACTTTTCGACTAGAACAAAAGCAGAGTATCGAAACACAGCGGCAGTTGAAGATTCAATTGAAATCTGGTGAAACAAAATATCCACTAGAACAATTGCAATCAACGACTGTTTTAGAAAATTGGCAAAATGGGAGTGAGGATGATCAGGATTGGCTGATCACTAAGGAATTTACTGGTGAGCAAACTGATCAGGAATTAAAAATCACATTGCCATATGAAGTCAGTCAACAATTGTCCATTCAGGTGCAAATGGACGAGCAAACGATCATCCCGACAAGTTCGCCTAGCGAATCATTGGCAAACACACAGCCAGCGAACGCACAGGTACCTGTTGAGAAAAAGTTGACACAAAATGTGTTGACCGCAAAAGATTCAGGTCCATATCAATTGACGGACCTTGTCCCAGAACGGCAAGAAACTGAGGCTGAAGTGGAAACACCAGCCGAAACAGAAACGCCTGATACAGAAGAGAGTACAGAATCTGAAGCTGCAGAGGACCCTGACCCTGAAACGGAAGCAGAAGTAGACACTGAAGAATCTTCTGAAGCGGAAACAGCTGGGACATTGGCAAACGATACTCTTCCAAGGTTAGACGGTCAAACGGAAGGTCGGAATTTAATCATTGCAGATAATGTCTACGCTAACCTGCAGATTAATGCCGGCGGAAGAATGTATACAAAAGATAATCCGACTGAAACCCACGATGCAAATAGGGCCTATGCACCTACAGATAATCCATACAACGGTGTCAACAACTTGAACACTATGTATCAGAATTTTCGTAGTTTGGGTGCCGGTGGTAAGGCAAAATCATTGATTTACGGCGCACAAACTTTTGCTAGTCAGGACGGTCACACTTTAATGAATGGTGCTGTCAAGGAAACTATTGAGCTTGATTACGATAAAGTTGGTTACTATGACAGTGGTACTGAGGATAATCCATCATTAAAATCGGTTGGAGCTCGTGTTGAGATCACGAACATCACGGTTGGTCCACAGCCTTCATGGGGAGGCCGCGATAATGTACCGTATATTGAATTCTCAAACAATCTTTTTTCTGGAGTCCTTTATGGATTTATCAAAAAAATGGACATCGAATTTACATTCTATGATACGGATTCACAGGCGGTTATTAGATTTACAGAGGGTAATGATGCCAATATTTCGTTTGCTTCTCTAAATGCATATCGTGGCGTACACACTTCACAAAATGGAGGTGCTCTTCCAGAGGATCAATGGGGAACTAATCCAGGTGTGGATTTAGAGCATGCATTTGAATTCGCTGGGTTCTTAGCTGATAAGACAGACATCGGTGTTACGTCTACTGGAACACTTTTGAAACATAACTCTCTTTCTGCTTCAGCAGACTATGCAAACGGAACCTATTATGCAGAGAGAGCTGATGAAAGAGATAAGATTGGTGACACCGAACGCATACCAGATTTCACAGATAAACTCGGTGGTGAGACTTACCATAAGGCTGCTGTTGCTTTCCCAATAGTTGGTTCAACGCATAGTTTTAAATTTGGGTCGACTTGGGGACGGGCATGGAATACGTTTGCCAGTAGTTCCTCGACTCCGGTGAAACAAAACATGCCAACAAAAACAGTGCAACCAATCAACGAATACATGGCGGGCGATGAATGGGACAGTCCATCAGGTGCCGATACCATTTTCAAGCATCGTTATTATAATGATTTAGACGTGATGAATCCATGGGAATTGCCGACGTCAGCTCGTGTTGAAGGACATGATATTGATGATCCTGAGAATTTAGCGCCTGGTGTTCCAACGTTTGAAAAGCGTTATGTTGAAAAAGATAAAAACTATTATTATTTTATTAACCAAGAGACAATTCATATTGGCGGTCAAAGCTTAGTTGTACCGTCGAAATATATGATTGATGACAAGCTCCCAAAAGGCGTAGAACTTGACGGTGGATTGGCTGGCATTGTCGTTTACGACTTATTCGGAAAAGAGATTGGGAATGCCCTTTCTGAGCAGTCGTCTATCACTGGTAATAATTTAAAACTTGTTCTATCGGAATCTGCAACTAAAACCATTAATGATCAATCGAAAGTCGAAATTGATTATGGTAAAGATTTTAGTATTCGATTATTAATTAAGGTGAATGGTGAAGCAGAAGAAATGGTTAATCAGGCGTCTACAACCTTTGAGTATGCGTCTGAAGAAGAATCATTTCAAGTGGCAACGAATAATGTCAAAATTCGTTTAGGTGAGCCTGATCCAGAAACAACGGATATTGAATTTACCAAGGTTGATGAAGGCAAAGGAATTTTACCAGATGTCGAATTTAAAATTTTTAACACCGATGAGGATGGGGAGCAGATTGGTGAAGCTATTCATACAGTTTACTCTGGAACTGATGGCGTCGTTAGGTTTGAAGGTCTGTCACCAGGAGTTTACATTGTTTCAGAATCTAAAGCGTTGAATGGTTATAGTGCTTATGCTGATTTCGAGGTAACAATTGCTGATAACCTCACGGTAACAGGTTTACCAGAGAATGAGGAGGTTGTTAACAAGCGCAAACCGTTTGAACTTAACCTCATAAAAAAAGATTCCCAGTCTGGGCAAGTATTAGAGGGTGCTGAATTCACATTAACGGAAGATGCTGGGGATGGAAGTACAACTCAAATACTAACGACTGATGAAAAAGGCAATATCTTATTTGCTGGTTTAGATTGGCGGAAAATTTATCGAATTACTGAAACGAAAGCGCCCGACAATTATCGTGAATCTGATATTATTTATCAGCTTGAATATGATCAGAAAAACGATACTTGGAAGGTTTCTCAAGTTTTGGCTAATGGGGATCTGGATTTGATCGAAAAAGGAACTTCCGGAGAACTTAAAATATCAGCCGAATTAACTGTCGAGAATGATCCATTCATGCCGTTACCGCAAACTGGTGGTTCTGGTCGCATGATGTTTTGGATCATCAGTGGCATCTTGTTAGTCATTGCTTCCGGATACTTTATCTGGCGACAACGGCAAGTTAAGGGGGTGGAGTAAGTATGAATAGGCGAAAAATAATTAATTCTGTAATGATTGCGATCATCACAGCACTCAATTTATTCACCTTACTTTCACCGCAACAAGCCAAATCCGCAACGACAGATGGGCAAGTGACGGTTAATCTGCACAAGCTGGTCTTTGGACCTGGTCAATTACCAAATAAAATTCAAAACGATGGAACGACCGCGACTGCGGAGTTATTGAAAAACGGGACACCTTTGGCTGATGTCACTTATCAGGCATACAATGTCACCGAAGCCTTCTACCAGATGCGCCAGGAGGACTCTGACGCGTCGATAGAAGAGATTTACGACAAACTTGACCCGAGTGTTGGCGAACAAGTTGGAATTGATAAGGTGACAGATGAAGAGGGTTTAGTGCAATTTGTACTCTCCGAACAAACGTTAATTGATGGTGAGCCTCGAAACAGTGTTTACCTTTTCCACGAGGCCAATGCACCAGAAACAATTACAGTTAAAGCACCAGATATGGTGTTAGGTTTGCCAGCTTATCGATTCGATACGATCTCGCAAACTTATACAAATGAACGATTAACGGACATTCATCTGTATCCGAAAAATGAGGATCCGCCAACCCTAGATAAGATCGTCGATTCTGATCGTGATGATTTCGGCTATGGTGACGCAATTCCGTACAAAATCACGACACTTGTACCGGCAGTCATTGACGAATTAGAACAGTATTATTTGGTGGATATTGCGGATGAAAATCTGGAATTAATTCCTGATAGTTTGAAAGTTGCGATTGAAGATCTTCCGGAAAGTCAACAACCATATGAAATCACTTTTGATGGAGAAGATAATTTCCGGATCGATTTCAAACCAAGTGAATTAAAAGATTATGCGAATAAAGAAGTTACGATCACTTATCAAATGAAGTTGAAACCGGGTGCGCCTGCCGATCAATGGCTGATCAACGAGTCGCACATTTACTTGAATGCTTTTCGAGTGGATTCTGAAGCGCGCGTCATTACTGGTGGCAAGCGTTTCGTGAAGACCGATTTAACAGATAGTGATCGCCAATTAGCGGATGCCACGTTTGTTGTTAGAAACAGTGCCGGCGAATATTTAAGCTTACAAGATGACGCCTATGAATGGCTCAACGTGAGTGGTGATGTTTCAGAAAAATATGAAGCCGAAAATTTAACGACACTCACTTCTAATGCGTCGGGAAAATTTGATATCGAAGGGTTAGCTTATAACGACTATCAATTAGTCAAAGTTAAGGCGCCTGCGGGTTACGTCAAATTAACAGATCCAATCGACTTTTCCGTAGATGAAAATACCTATCAAAATGGCGCAGTTCAAGCACCAGAACAAGTAGTACACAACATTCCTGAAACTGTGATCGAACCACCGATTATTTCTGAACCACAATTACCAGAATCGGGCAGTCAAAAACCAGGATTAGGTGGATTTTTACCACAAACGGGCGAAATGCAATCGACGTTATTAGTTTTGATTGGATTGATCATTATCGCTGTCGCAGGATACTTTTATAAACGGCAACAAAACAAAAAAGGAAAAGGGGCATAAGAATGAAGAAGAAAATAAATCATCGGCTGTGGTCGATCTTTAGCTTAATTGCATTACTATTTCCACTGATTGCAAGCGTTGGCCAGGCATCAACGGTTGTGGCAGCGACAGTAGAAACCGCGAAAGTAACATTGCACAAACGAGTAGGGGTTACAGGTAATCACCAAAATACAGGTTCTGTAATGGATTTCGATGGTACCGCGCTAAATGGTGTCACGTTCCAAGCCTTTGATGTTACGGAAGAGTATTATCGCTTACGTGGACAAGCAGATCATGTAAATACGCCAGTTGAAGAAATTTATGACTTATTGAAGAGCTCTGCCAATATTACTCAAGGTACTCCTCCTTCAATTACTTATGGGGCAAATACTTTAGGTGGTGCATATAAGGGTTCCCAGACAACTGCAGGGGAAGGTACCGCAGTATTCGGCGAATTGCCTAAGAAAAGTGGTGGTAAGGATGCTGTCTACCTATTCCATGAATCTGATAGTCCTGAAACCGTGACTGATAAAGAAGATGTGGTTCTTGGATTCCCAGTTTATGAATTTGCAGGTGGAGTCTATACGGATAATGAATTATCAGACATTCATCTTTATCCTAAAAACGAACAGGCATCAGGTGGTATGGAATTAGTTAAGACTACTGATACGTTGGCTGGAAAGAATATACCAGTTGCTGGGGCGACATTTGTTATTCATCGTATTCGCGACAATGTTGAACAATGGGTTACAGGTATTGATGATAGCAACGGAGAAATTATCTGGGGCACAAAAGGTAATGCGTTTGAATTTGTAACTGATGCAGCTGGTAAATTTATAACTACACCATATACGGTTCTTGATGAAAATGGTGTAGAAATTAGTAGTCACAATTTTAAATTTGCAGCCGGAGATTATTTGGTATCTGAAATTGCTGCGCCTACAGGCATGGTGATTCCTGAAAGTGCTATCAATCACCCATTTACGATTGATCCTAACACAAATACAGCAGAAAAAATTGAAATCAAAAATGATACGCCAGATATTGAGAAGGAATTAGATGTTGATAATAATGATTTCACAGTGGGTCAAGAAATTCCATTCAAGATTAATTTCTTGGTTCCTAGCGGTATTGCAGACACGACTACGCCAACATCGGGAGTATACAGATATACTGAATTTAACATTGTAGATACTCCATCTGATAATTTAGCATATGTGGCTGGTCAAACTGCAACGTTATGGGCAGGTGAAACACAAGTTACTGACCTTGACTTCCGAATTGTCCCATCTGCTACTGATGGCGGATTCACAGTGTATTTTAATGATGATGAGGATTCAACGACACCGGATCTTGCAATATTAGGTAAGTATGCGAGTCAAACTCTAACATTGAAGTTTAACATGGTATTGACTTCAAATGCAGTTCCTGATGAAAAGGAAGAAAATAAACCAACCTTGAACTGGACAAATGATAGTACAAAAGGATACAAAGATGGTGATGAAGTTGAAGTAATCACTTATGGTCATAAGTTTTCTAAGATTGATGCCGTAACTGGTGCAACTTTGAATGGCGCACAATTTGTTGTTCAAAAAGGTGAGGGTTCCGATGCGCTTTATTGCACAGGAGATATTGAAAACCTTTGGGTAGCAGCTCCAGATGATGATGAAGACGAAACATGGGAAAATCTTGGTGTTAAAATCTACACATCAGATGCAGATGGTCTTGTGACTGTTTCAGGATTAGCTGCAGGAGATTAGCAATTGCGAGAAATTGCAACTTCTAATGATAAGTATGTCTTACCTGAAGGCACATTTGGATTCACAGTTATTCCTGAAGGATTCGATAAGGATAAAAATATCCAAGATATCGAAAACTTTGAAAAAGGACGTTTACCAAGCACTGGTGGTATGGGCCGCATGATCTTCATGATCATTGGTCTTGGTGCAATGCTTGCAGTTGGTGCGTATTATCTGAAACGTCGTCAACAACGACAAGCATAATTTTTCGACATCGATCGAAGAATCTGAAACGTATTGCAAACAAATTTTCACCACAAATTGACGCTGAGTTACTGGCGTCAATTTGTTACATAGTTGTGAGGGGGAATAGTTGTGGTAAAGAAGAAGCAACAAAAGTCGAGAAAGATTGTCAATATTATTATGGTCATCGTGTTTGTTGCTGGTATCTGTATCGCGCTGTATCCCTACATCAGTTCGGCGATTCGTGACTATAATGACCAGCGAATTGTTCGTCAATACCAAGAAAAAGCGAAAAAAGAAAATAAAGCCGCTGCAGATAAAATACTGGCGAAACAAAAAAGAGAGAACGAAAAGCTTGCCAAAGAAGGAAACAATCCTGGCGTCGCGAATTACAACGAGAGTGTCGAAAGTGATAAGGAAAAGCAACAACCACAATCTTATTTCGATAAGCACATGTTGGGTAGCCTGACTATTCCCAAGATCAAAGTTAATTTACCGGTGTTCGATCAAACCAATGATACCTTGTTAAATAAAGGTGCAACATTATTGGATGGCACTTCTTATCCAACGGGTGGCAAGAACACACATGCTGTTATCTCAGCACATCGAGGATTACCATCAGCAGATATGTTCGATGATTTGCCTAAGCTGAAAATTGGTGACCAATTTTTTCTAGAGATAGGGAAGAAGAAGCTCGCGTATCAGATTGAATCTACAAAAATAATCGAGCCAACAGATACTTCAGATTTAGTTATCAAGCCAAATCGCGATCTGGTCACCTTAATGACTTGCACACCATACATGATCAACTCACATCGACTGATTTACACCGCAAAGCGAATTCCCTATCCTAAATCAGCCAAGAAGCAAATTGAAACTGTTCAGGATGGGAAGACCTGGTTAATCTTCCTCTGGATATTAGGAGCTGCTGTGTTAGTTGGTGTGATTGTACTTGGATATAAAAAGATTTCCCAGCGAAAGAAATAGAATTATTTCCCGGGAAATAATTCAAGTACCAAAAAAGGAGCCCTCATGATTATTTCCGAGAGTGTCAAGAATTTTGTGTAAATGAGTAACTCTTATTTGCATGATTAAATGACCAATTTCAAAA
>NZ_RHOW01000059.1 GCF_003946215.1 Lapidilactobacillus mulanensis | reverse complement strand
AAAACTCCTTCCTAAGTGTACAAGCTTTGATTATTTGCTTGTCTACTTAAGTAGGAGTATAGCCGAAGTCGATTTTATGCGGGTGTTATTTGTATTTGGTGTGTTAAGCGTGCATACCATTACACTCTACAAAAAATTAATTCCTGCGGGAACTTGGCAACATTCGCTAATGAACAGTTTCCACCTATCCTTGCATTTCACGCGAATGGGGTTCATGTTCATCACCGGATTAGTTTTATTTCTGAACTACTATCATAAAGAGATCCATTTATTGCCGTTTTGGAAGAAACGCTATGTCACCGTGGGAATTCCTTATCTATTTTGGAATGCGGCTTATTTATTGTATGACGTTTGGCAGCAAGGATCATTTCGCTGGTCGACGTTCATGCCGAATTATTTCTGGCGAATTGTACGGGGCGATCGCTTTTATCTCTACTATGTGCTGGTAACCTTCCAACTTTATCTGGTGTTTCCTGCATTGGTGGCGTTACTGAAGAAGTTTGCGCCTTATCATCGGCAGATCTTAGCCGTGAGTTTCGTTTTCCAATTGTTGATCACGGTATTTATTAAATATTGGTTACCAGATCTCGACACCAGTTCATGGCCATATCTATTTTCACACTATGGCGTGTTCCTCTTAACCTATCAGTTCTACTTCATCGGTGGTGGGATCGTCTCGATCCATTATCAAGAAATTGGCCAGTGGATCGACGCGCACGGTAAATTATTGCTGAGTGCGTTTCTTGTTGGTTTGGTCCTGATCTGGTCCTATTATCCTTATAATTTTTATTACCTTGGTCTGACTTCAAAGGCGTCGATGTCGGTCCATCAGCCGGTGGTTTTATTATACGCAACGGTGGTTATCCTGTTCGTCACTTATCTCGGCCGCAGTTATGCACGCCATCGTCTAGAACCGGGCTATCGCAGATTGAATCAGTTCTTATCACTGGCTTCGAAATTGTCATTCGGTATTTATCTGACGCAATCAGCAAGCCTGACGTTGGTTGCACCTTGGGTTCCTCGACTAGTTACGAATAATTGGCTGCTGGTTTTCACATTGCCACTGGCCATAATCGTGGTCATCGCGATTTCGATGGGAATTTCATACATCTGTTTCAAGGTGCCAGTCTTAGCGCCATTGATCGGCCGACGGACTAAGAAGAAACGATGAGCGGTCTATTTTTTTAAAATTAAATGCAACATGAAGGAGTTCGTTCAGATGTCACAATTAACAGATTTAATTGAGCAGAAATTAAATGAAGCAACCGATAAACAAATCATCAAGGATTTAGCAACAGATGAATGGCTAACCAAGCAAGAACTTAACGATAAAATTGCAGAAGCAGTGCAGAAATTACAGGAATTAAATGTGACTGCCGGAGACCTGGTCTTGATCAGTCGCGAAAATACGGTGGAACATATCATCGTGTATCTGGCCGCGTTGAAATTGCGTGCCGTGATTTATGCGGTCAATCCCAACATGACAGCTGCCGAACTGGGTGACATTATCAACGCGCATCAATATGCGGCGTTGTTGCTGAGCAAAAATCATGAACAACTTGTCGCTGACCACAAACTGTCACCATTGACGTTCGAACCCGTGGCGTTAACGTCGAAATTAAATTTATGGACGGTCAGTGGTCAGACCCAAACGGATGAATTGCGGCCAAAGCTGAAAGCACCCACGAATGATGAATCGCGTTATGCCATCTTGCTTTACACTTCTGGAACAACTGGGAAGCCAAAGGGTGTTGGCTTAACTCACCAACAAGTTTATGCCGAAGTTCAAAATGTGATCTCGGCACACAGATTAAATGTAGAAGAAACAACGTTGTTATGCATGCCATTATTTCATATCAATGCACAAGTGATCGCCTTTTTATCAACGATTTGTTCTGGTGGTCAAATCGTTCTCGCTCAGAAATTCAGCGCGTCCCGTTTTTGGGGCTGGATCAACGACAATCATGTCACTTGGGTCTCCGCAGCACCCGCGATGATTTCAATTCTATTGAAACGAGATGGCGAAGGCACCGCACCAAGTTACTTACGTTTCGTCCGCTCCGCTTCAGCACCACTCGCGCCAACTTTTGCACAAGAATTTGAAAAGCGATTCAACGTACCTGTCATCCAGAGTTATGGAATGACAGAAGCAGCCAGTCAAATCTGTGTCAATCCTTTACCACCACTCGAACACAAAGTCGGTTCTGTAGGCTTGCCGGTCGGCGTGGAGTTGCAGATCATGGATGCGGATGATCAACCCTTGCCACATAATCAAATCGGCGAAATTTGTATTCGTGGCGCTAATGTCGTTACCGAATATATCGAAGCACTCAACCAAGATGATTTCCGCAACGACTGGTTCCACACGGGCGATGTTGGCTATCAAGATGTAGATGGCTATGTCTTTATCGTCGGTCGTTCGAAGGAATTGATCAATCGTAGTGGTGATAAAATCAGCCCTTACGAAATCGAAGATGTGATCGATCAACTTCCATTTGTCGCGCAAGCTGCCGCTGTTGGTCATCCAGATGATCTTTATGGTGAAACCGTCGCGTTATACGTGATGCTGACAGAGGACGCCACACAACCAGTTGGCGATTATATTGCCCAGATCAAAGATTACGCACAACAGAAATTGTCCCGCTTCAAGTGGCCAACAATTATTGCCGTAGTCGATGAATTACCGACGAGTGCCACCGGTAAAATTCAACGGACAAAAGTTAAGCAACTGGTTAAAAATCACCAGTTAGCACTGCGGAATTAAGATCAATTTTATAAAAAGCTACGTAACACGTAAAAAATTAATCAGGGCTTTATTGACGAGGTAGGAAATCTTGAGGAATAAACGGCAACGTCGATTTAAACTTGGCGTCATTATCGTTTTCAGCTGTTTGTGGATCTGGGGTGCGTTTGTTGGCTGGCGGAACTTGAACGTCAATCATAATACGACTAGCAAAGCAGACACGAGTCAATCAACCAAGTTGAAGAAAATTACGATCGGCTATCAAAAGGGTGACATTCTAGAAATTACGAAAGTGCACGGTAATTTGGATGCCGATATGAAAGAAAAAGGCTATCGGATCGTCTGGCGTTCTTTCCAAAGTGGCGCGGCTTTATTGCAGGCCTTAGCCACTGGCAACTTGGATTTCGGACGGACTGGTAATACGCCACCGATCACCTCGCAGGCTGCTGGAACCGACGTGGTGTACGTTGGGGCGGGCTATTCTAAATATAATGGGAGTGGTATTTTAATTCCCAACAGTTCGTCGATGACGTCAGTCAAGGATTTGGCCGGCAAGTCGATCGCAGTCAACAAGGGATCCAGTGCGCATTATTTGTTGGTACGTGCACTGGAAAGCGTAGGCTTGAGTATCGATGATGTGAAGCTTGTTTATTTGGATCCTTCGGCGGCACGAATTGCTTTTACCCAAGGGAAAGTTGATGCTTGGGCGATTTGGGATCCCTATACTGCCGATGCACAGATCAATGCGGATGCGAAATTATTGGTCAGTGGTAAAAATTATACGACCGATCGTGATTTCATTCTGTCGACGCGCGCGTTCACAAATAAACACGCGGATCTGACCAGCACGGTGGTTGATGGTGTGGCTATTGCGCTAGACTGGGCCAATGATAATAAATCCGAGTTAAGTAATCAACTGCAGAAATCTTTGAAACTCGATAAAGAAGTCACCGATTTAACGGTCAGTCGCCGAACTTATGGCGTTTCGAAATTATCGCAGAAAATCATTCAAGAACAACAAGAAATCGCGGATTTGTGGTATCGCTTAGGTTATATTGATAAAAAAATCGACGTCGATAAAAATGTCGTTGGGGATTAGGGGCGAATAAAACATGAAGAAGAAAATAACTTGGCAACGTTTATTGCCCATGCTAATTCCCATTTTAGTGCTGGCAGTCTGGCAACTATTATCGGTTCTCAAAGTGATTCCGACTAATATTTTACCCGCACCCTCAGCCGTGATCCTCGATGGCATTAAGCTGACGCAAAACGGCGAACTCACCCGAAATTTGACGATCAGTTTGTACCGGGCGACGATCGGGTTCCTGATCGGTGGTAGTATCGGTTTTGTTCTAGGTTTATTAAATGGCTTGAGTCGAATTAGTAATCTCTTGACAGATTCTTCCATTCAAATGTTTCGTAACATTCCGCATCTCGCTTTGATCCCGATGGTTATTTTGTGGTTTGGGATCGGCGAATCCGCCAAGATTTTCCTAGTGACGATTGGGGTGATGTTCCCCATTTATATCAATACACTCCACGGCATTCAGTCGGTCGATCCAGGTTTGATCGAAATGGGCCGCGTTTATCAGCTGAATAAGCGACAATTATTTAGCAAAATTATTTTTCCAGGTGCACTGCCATCAATTTTAGTCGGTGTTCGCTACGCTTTAGGTGTGATGTGGACAACTTTGATCGTTGCCGAAACGATTGCCGCCGATTCTGGGATCGGGTTCATGGCCATGAATGCCGAAGATTTCATGGATATGGAAACGATTGTGTTATGTATTGTGATTTATGCGATACTCGGTAAGCTTTCAGATGTGATCGTCAAATATTTAGAAGAATTCTTGCTGGATTGGCAGCAAACAGATTAGGGGAGTTAAGATGACAGAAGTTCCATTTATCGAAATACAACATCTCACTAAAAACTTCGGCGATCAACCTGTTCTTAATGATCTCAATCTAACTTTTAAGGCGGGCGAATTCGTGGCGATCGTCGGTCAAAGTGGTGGCGGGAAAAGTACGCTGTTGCGATTACTTGCTGGGTTAGACGAACCGACAAAAGGATCGATCACCGAAAGCGGCGAACAGGTTGAAGGCATCAATCGCCAAGCCAGAGTCATGTTTCAAGATGATCGTCTGTTGCCATGGCAAACGGTTTTAGAAAATATCAAATTAGGAACTACTGACAAATCGGATCTGGCATTAAAGACACTTTCTTTGGTTGGCTTAGCCGATTTTGCAGAAACTTTTCCAGATAAATTATCCGGCGGTCAAAAACAACGCGTGGCTTTAGCACGTGCATTGGTTGCCCAGCCACAATTATTATTGCTGGATGAACCTTTGGGCGCATTGGATGCCTTAACGCGTTTGAACATGCAAGAATTGATCGAACACGTTTGGCAGAAGAGCCCTGAATTGACCATGATTTTAGTGACGCATGATGTTGAAGAATCCGTTCGCTTAGCCGATCGCATTTTAGTCGTTAAGGATCACGGCATCGCCTTGGATCTTCAAGTTGGATTACCACGACCACGCCAAAATGATCAACCCCAATTCAATGAGATCGTTGATCAAATTTTAGGCGAAATATTGGAGCACGATAAGTTTAATGATGATTAAGTTGTGAGTAGCCATGGCTGGAATTGAGCATTAACGCGACTAAAGATAAAATCCCGCCTTTGGATTTAATCTTTAGTCAAGTTAAGCGGAAATTTCAATGGCTAAGAACACATTTAAAAAGCACAAAAAAACGCCTTTTTAAGTAAACAGACTTTATTTAGTCCGTCTACCTAAAAAGGTTTTTTTTGCTTACCTTTTGCGCTAGTCTAAATGTTGTTCCCGCGATCGTAAAAAGTCGGTGAGTGCTGCTTCTAAATCGATTTCGTTGGCGTCGGCTAAAGCACTCAGCCACCAAATCGATTCGGCAATTTTGTAGTCCAGCGAAAATTCAGTATTTTCAGATGGCCAACTCCCTTGTTGTGCCATCACTAAGCGGCCCACGAGACCAGCATCCGTCAGAAAGGCGAGAGCATCTTGCTCAGCTGACCAGGGTTTGCCATCTTGTTTGATTTCCAAGTTATGGTAGGCTGTGCGAATCTTGTGGGCGCGTTCAGTAAGTTCATTGATTTCCATAAAGTAACCTCGTTTTTAATTTAATTATGTTTATGGTTATTAAGTATAGCGTATTATTTGAATCTTGCCATTCTATTAAAAAAACGTCTACAAAGGAGTAACAACTTAACGGTCGTCTGTGTACTTATTTGTCGGAGTTAATTTTGTTAATTGTTTATGGCAGCCTATTCAATTTGTATGATATCTAAGAGCAAGCATTACTTGCGCAAGTAATGCTTGCTAGACAAAAGGTAGCATTGCGATTAGAATTTACTTTGATTAGAGTAGCGTTACAACAGATATAACGCCGACAAAATGGATATTACGGGGCTCGCATCTATGAGCGTTGGAGACAAGATTAGATTTAGTTGTGAGTGACCATGGATTGAAATTGAGCATTAGTCGGTTAAGCAGAAATTTCAATGGTCATGAATACGATTATTTTAGACGAGGAGATAGGTAGCATGAAAAAGATACTTTCGGTCATGATTTTATGTTTGGCTTTTATCTGTGTTTCAGCTAGAAATGATTCAGCAGCAACCATCGTTGAATCAGTGCCCAGTCTCGATTATAATTTAACGACCGGAGGCACGCAGTCTACTGAGGGCAACGATGAAGAAGGTCACTTGATCGAGATAACTGTATCAGAGGTCCCATCGTTTTTACGGATGGCAAACAAAACTTACACGGTTTCAAAGAAGGGGCTAGGTTGGCATGTCTCCTATGAAATTGGTGTAAAGAGTAACAAAATAACCACCGTATCTGGATTATCGGCAGTTGCGACGACAGGAAGTTTTACGTCATCAAAACTACAAAAGATTAGCTCAACCAAGGCGTCGTGGACGGCGGTTCGTAAAATTGGGATACTGTCTAATCATGTCTTTTGCACAGTTATTATCAGTAGCGGTTCAATGCGAATTAGTTAACTATATTTTATTTATAACTTGTAGTGCCAAAACCGAGGAAATCCGAAAATCCAGCGGATAACACATATATATTATATATCAAGGCACAAATAGCAATTAAGAGAATCAATCGCCAAAAACGATTGGTTCTTTTATTACGCCAAATAATGAACGGTGCAATAATGATACCCATTGGTGCGATCGGAAAAAGAATGCAGGAAAGTAGTAATAGAATAAGACTTTCTTCCGCAGGAGTATTGGTGGGTTGCTCAGTTTGTTTTTCTTCATTCTGTTTTTCCGGTAAACCCGGTTTTTGTTGTAACTTCACATTGTCGTTGACTATGTCAGCAAAATCGAAACCGTAAACGTCACTCAATAATTTAAGATTATCAATATCGGGATAACTTTTCCCATTTTCCCATTGCGAAATAGCCTGCCGGGTAATATTCAAACGCTGCGCAACTTCTGTTTGCGATAAGCCAGCTTGCTTGCGGGTAGTTCGTAAATTATTGCTCAAGTCCATGAATAACCGCCTCCAATGCTAATTTATTTATAGGAATATTGTAACATTTTTAATGTCATGAAGCTATATATATCAGTGAGGAAAGCGGTTATTTTGCTTGCGCAAGTAATGCTTGCTTGGCATATGTGATGTTATAGATTATTGTTAGCATGTAATCAGGAGAATAATGATGAAAGGAGGAAGAAGTAAGAATTTATCTTTTATGGAGGTGAAATAAGCGACCAGAATATAAAACGAAATATCTAAAATATCTGTTAGAAGTTTTTTTAGGAGCTTTATTGTTAAACCGACATCATTTGAAATTTTCATGCTAATATCATTGCAATTTCAGGTTAAGTTGTACCCAAAGGGATCCATATAGTTTCTATGTTTTATATGGAATATGGTCGGGTGCTAGACTACTGTAGATTACATTCACATTTTTGAAAAGTTAATTAGAAGTTATGATTGGTTATTTTGAATAAACAATTCTGCTTTTACGATATATTTTTCTATTTAATGGAGGAGTAATAAATAGAAAACCCGAGTTTACAATTCAAGTGCAACACCCTGTGACCTAGACCAGAGTAGACAAAAAGGCCATGAA
>NZ_RHOW01000058.1 GCF_003946215.1 Lapidilactobacillus mulanensis | reverse complement strand
TGCCGTTCAAGAATGTGCATAAACACTTTAATTATTTGATTGTCCTCTTGACAGGAGCCGAGCCAGTTTGGCTTTTATTCTGTATTACAATTTCTGAACCTTTTCGGACGAATGGCAACACTAGTCATAATACTAGTGTATGAATGTAAAGAGAGCAATATTTGAAAGGATAAGGTTCGTATTGAGAATAAACGCCACAAATGAATTGCACAGGTTGATGAAATGAATCAGTGCCAATAAAAACAGCTAACCAATTAGAGTCGGTTAGCTGTTTTTATCGTTATTTCAATCTTGGTGATAATGCGGCTTGATATTTTTCGATTTTAGCTTGGCTGGCTGCGATACTTTCATCGACGACGCCGAAATACAGTTTGATTTTCGGCTCGGTACCGGATGGGCGAACGGCGATCCAGGTATCATCTGCCAGATAATATTTCAACACGTCGGCAGTCGGCAGCTGTAATTTTTCAACAGTGCCGTCTGCTGCTGTGGTCGTCTGTGCCTGGTAGTCTTCCGTGGATGTGACTGCAACGCCGGCGACTTCTGTCACTGGGTTGGCGCGGAATTCTTTCATGACATTAGCCATCGTTTCTTGACCGGAAATTCCTGGGAAGTCGAAGGAAACCGTCTTCTCTTGGAAATAGCCAAACTTCGCAAACAATTCTTGCAAGCCATCATACATTGTCTTGCCCTGTTCGCGGTAATAAGCCGCAACTTCGGCGAGTAAAACCGACGCCTGCATCGCATCTTTATCGCGAACAAACGACTTGACTAAGTAGCCGTAGCTTTCTTCGAAACCGAAGAGAAAATGACCCTTGCCAGTGGTTTCCATCTGTTCGATCTGTTCACCAATATATTTGAAGCCAGTTAAAACGTTGCGCGTTTCAACGCCATAATTAGCGGCAACCTTAGTCGCAAACTCGCTGGAAACGATCGACTTAACGATGCAACCATCAGCCGGCAATTGATTCGTAGCTTGTTTAGCCGCCAAAATATAATTGACCATCAATGCGGCGATCTGATTACCCGTCAACAGATGATAATTACCATCGGGTTGACGAACCGCCGCGCCTAATCGATCGGCGTCCGGATCAGTCGCGATCAACAAGTCGGCTTTTGTTTCCTTGCCCAATTTTTCCGCCAATTCAAACGTTTGTGGAAATTCGGGATTAGGAAATGGCGTCGTCGCAAATTCGGGATCGAGCACCGCTTGTTCAGGTACAACCGCAACCTTCGTCAAACCAGCCGTGCGGAAAACACGATCGTATAACATTTTACCCGTACCATGAAGGGGCGTATAAACTAACGACAACTCATTGGCCACTTTTTGAATTAATTCAGGACGGATCGTGACCGTCGCTAATTTCGCCAAGTAAGCCTGATCGATATCCTCGCCGATCAACTGCATCAGATCAGCCGCGCGCAATTCAGGCTGCGTCAACGCTTTAACACTAAATAAATCGGTCACTTTTTCAATATAAGCGACGATTTGATTCACTTCTTCTGGTGGCATCTGACCACCATCTGGTCCGTAAATTTTATAACCATTATATTGCTTCGGATTATGGCTAGCAGTGATCATAATGCCCGCATACGTCTGTAAATGACGCACAGTGAACGACAACTCAGGAGTAGGTCTCAGACTATCAAAAACATAACTCTTGATGCCATGAGCGCCTAAAACGCCTGCAGCAGCATAGGCAAATTCCTGTGAGTGATAACGAGAATCATAACTGATCGCCACACCCGCCGCTTTTTGCGTAGCGCCAAGTTGATCCATGAACAGCGCTAAACCTTCAGTCGCCTGACGCACCGTGTAAATATTCATCGCATTGATCCCAGGCTGCATCACCCCGCGCATCCCAGCAGTCCCAAATTCCATCGGCCGCGTAAACGCCTCGACCAATCGATCCTGATCACCAGCCAAAGCAACCAATTCAGCCTTCATATCCGGAGTAAGTTCAGCATCCTGCCACAACTGATAATTCTCTTGCCAACTCATAAAAATCCACCTTTCAAAATTAGAATGCGAAGCAACACGGGTGAAATTGAGGATTAACCAACTAATTCTAAAAATCTGCTTTTAGATTTTTGGAATTAGTTCGTTGACCGGAAATTTCAGTGTTACTGAGCACGTTTCGACTAGAGTGCGAATGACCATGGGTTGAAAGTGAGGATTAACTTCGACTAACACTAAAATCCGCTTTTTGGATTTCAGTGTTAGTCAAGTTAACCGGAACTTTCAATGGTCATGAGCACGTTTCAAAATTAGAGTGCGAAGCGTGACGGGTGCTGTGTAGGATTAAGATAAAATATAAGAGATTCGATCTTTGAATCACTTATATTTTGTCTTAAGCCCTAACAGCAGTCACACTGAGCACGTTTCGACTAATCCACAAAAAAATCCGTCGAAATTCGCGCTTTATCGATTTCAATTTCCCATTTATCTAAAAAATCCACTGACTTCAAATTCAGCCTTGCAAGTTTTATTATAACTGATTTAGCTCATATGAAAAGGAATAATAGCAAATTGCCACTGTTCTTTAACCATAATAAAAACCGCCATCAAACAAACTAAGTTTAGGCAGAAGTTGCGGAAGAAAATAGTGGGATTGCAGTGGTATTTCTGTTAACGAACGGTCTTCGTGAGTTTACAGAAAGGGAAAATGTGAGATCCGGCGATTTTCCGGAGCTCACATTTTAGGCGGAAAACTTTTGGCGCACTTCCAAAAGTTTGGAGCCGTCCCCACAGCAACTTCCCACTATTTTCTGGAGCAACTTCTGCCGAAGGTAAACAAAATTTTACATAAAAAAAATAGAAGCAAGTAACTCACCATACTTCTACTTTTCGCAATTAATTTTTTCCGTTAAACATTCAATATCCACAAGAACCCAATGAAGATGAAGAACAACCCATACATCACCGGCGAAACTTCCTTACCGCGTTTTGCGGCGATCATGGCGATTGGATAAGTGATCATGCCCAAAGCCATCCCGTCGGAAATCGAATAAGTCAGCGGCATCCCGATCACGATCAAGAATGCAGGAATAGCGATTTCTAATTTTGACCAGTCGATCTTGGTCAGGTTTTGTGCCATCAAGACACCGACAATAATCAAGGCTGGCGCGGTAACTTGCGTGGTGACCACGGCCAATAATGGCGAGAAAAACATGCCTAAAATAAAGAATAAACCGGTAAATACGGCCGTCATTCCTGAACGCCCACCAACTGCAATACCCGCTGAAGATTCAACGTACGCACCAACCGGCGAAGTTCCCAAAATCGAACCGGCAAACATGGCTGTTGAATCGGCCATCAAAGCTTTACCCACACGAGGCATTTGATTGTCTTTCATGAAGCCAGCTTGTTGTGCTAAGCCTACTAAAGTTCCGGCAGTATCGAAAAAGGTGACCAATAAAAAGGTTAAAACAACGACGGCTAGTTGCAAACTATTGATCGAGCCAACATGCTTGATTGCCACGCCAAACGTAGGTGCTAAACTAGGCGCGCCAGAAACGATTCGTGTAGGCAAATCGATCATGTGCGTTGCAACGCCGAGAATTGAAGTTAAAATCATCCCAATGAAAATTGCGCCGGGCGTTTTACGGATCATCAAAATCGCCGTGACGATCAATCCAAAAATAGTCAGCCAAGTCGTGCCCACAGTGAGCGAGCCTAAACCAACGACGGTCGATTTATTAGCGACGATCAGTCCACCATCTTGCAAACCGATAAAGGCAATAAACATCCCGATCCCGGCTGAGATCGCGAATTTCAAATCTGAAGGAATTGCGTTAATGATCAATTCACGCAGCTTGAAAACAGTGATCAATAAGAAAATGATCGAAGCCACGAAGACACCGGCTAAAGCCGTCTGCCAAGGAATTTTCATGCCGATAACAACCGTATAAGCAAAAAAGGCATTAATTCCCAGCGCAGGTGCTGATGCGATCGGATATTTCGCCAAGATACCCATAATGAAACAGCCTAATGCGCTGGCCAAAGCCGTCGCGGTAAAGACGGCACCCTTATCCATCCCTGCCGCGCCTAAGACGCTGGGATTGACGAACAGAATATAGCACATGCTGACAAAAGTGGTCAGACCCGCCAACAATTCGCGATGCCAATTGGTTTTTAACTCATCAAACATAAAATACTTCTCTAATTTAGACCCCATGAAATCAAATCCCTTTTCTTTTAATGTTCGTGTTTTTTAAAAATATAACGCAATGTTTATCATATATCAGCTTGTGTGTTTTGTAAAGACAAACATTAATCAAAAAGTTGTGCCGTGATCGTTTATTTAATTTTGTCAAAAAAAACGTGAGACAGGTGCGTCTCACGTTTCGATTTAAATGATTGATCACCAGGCATAGGCTTGAGGTGCTGCGCCACCGGGTCCTGGAAAAATCTCATCTAGTTTTTCTAACACATCTGGCGTCAACTTAATATCTAACACATGCAGCGTGCTTTCCAATTGTTCAAGCGTTCTTGGCCCAATGATCGGCGCGGTGATGGCCGGATTCTGCAAAATCCACGCTAAGGCCACATCGGATTGCTTTTCCCCAATTTCCTGACAAAGATCGGCATAACACTGCAACTGTGTTTGCTCCCTTTTATCTAAAGAATCCGCCTGCTCAACCCGACGACCAACTTTACCGGTCGGATCCAAGGCATGCTCAGCCAACAAGCCCCCATCCAGCGGGCTCCACACGGTCACACCCATGCCCAATTCTTGCGCAGCTGGCAAAACCTCCAGTTCAGGCAAACGGCACAACAAACTATACTTATGTTGCTCGCTCACCAAGCCTAAAAAGTGGCGCTTATCCGCAGCCGCCTTCGCATAAGCCAAATAGCGCGCACCAAAGTTACTCGAACCGACATAATAAACTTTGCCCTGTGCAATCACGTTCTCAAAAGCACCGTAAATTTCGTCCCAATCAATTGTCGGATCGATGTGATGCATTTGATAGAGCTCCACATGATCGGTCTGTAAACGCCGCAGAGAGCCCTCCAAATGCCGATAAATTTTGTACGCAGAAATTCCCCGCTCCGAATTCGGACCATCGAGCGGATCCTTCATATCGCTATAAACTTTGGTCGCTAAAACAACCTTCTCGCGGCGACCATTCCCCTGCGCAAACCAACGCCCAATAATTTCTTCCTTCCGACCATGATGCGCCGCACCGCCATAAACATCGGCAGTGTCGAAAAAATTGATCCCGGCATCCAACGCGTGATCCATGATTGCAAAAGCTTCCTGCTCATCAGTCCGCGGGCCAAAATTCATAGTGCCTAAACACAAGCGACTGACTTTCAATCCAGTTCTACCTAAATTTGTATATTCCATGATAACCAAACCTCCTCAAATTATAAAACGTTCACAATAATAGAATACAACATTGGTGGGCGCCATAAAAATATTTGAACCAAATAAATAGCCTGTATCACAAATTGAGATTGCGATACAGACTGGGGGATACTATTTTAAGTGTTACAGGTGGTATCTTGTAACCCACGACTCTAGTTTTGAACGCTTATTTCGCGTGTCGTAGGATTTAATTTGGTTCCGTCAGAACGCTCCAGAAAATAGTTGCGCCTCGCTGTGGGGATTGCGTTTAAAATTCCTAGCTGATTCTTAAAGGCTTTGTTTACGCGAGGTAAGATTTTATTCGGTTCCGTCAGAACGCTCCAGAAAATAGTTGCGCCTCGCTGTGGGGATGACTTCAAGCCTTTTGAAAACCACAAAAGTCTTGAAGATCACCCTTGTTCTAGCGGGACTATAGTTTTGCGGAGAACTGCATTGTTGGTCAACTTATCCGAGACCATTTAATAAATTATTTGGTCCCGCAAGAACAATTTCACTGCGAGTCGCAACTTTTTCTTCCGCGTTCTGACTCATCTTGGCAGTTTTATAGTGGTTGCTCTAGTTAACGTCTAGTCCTGTGCAACTAATTTGTGCCGCAACTGTTTTTTTGTAGAGGACGAAAGGCGGACTTGATTATCGTTCCGACTTTTTAGAAGAACTATTCAGGGTAAAGGCTACAGTGTTAATCACATTTGCGGAACCCTGTTATTCCGATTTTAGCCTAAACGAAAAAGGTTTAGGCAGAAGTTGCGGAAGAAAATAGTGGGATTGCAGTGGTATTTCTGTTAACGAACGGTCTTTGTGAGTTTACAGAAAGGGAAAATATGAGATCCGGTGTTTTTCCGGAGCTCATATTTTAGGCGGAAGAATTTCCGGTCTTTGGAAATCCTGCAGCCGTCCCCACAGCAATTTCCCACTATTTTCTGGAGCAACTTCTGCCGAAGGTAGATTAAAACTTTAAATTACTTCAATTAAGCCGGAAAAAACTCCACAACAAACATACGACCTTTTAGAAAAATCTATTCAGAGTAAAGGCAACAATGTTAATCAAGTTTCAGGAACCCTGTTATTCCAATCCTAACCTAACCAAAATAAGTTTAGGCAGAAGTTGCGGAAGAAAATAGTGGGATTGCAGTGGTATTTCTGTTAACGAACGGTCTTTGTGAGTTTACAGAAAGGGAAAATATGAGATCCGGTGTTTTTCCGGAGCTCATATTTTAGGCGGAAGAATTTCCGGTCTTTGGAAATCCTGCAGCCGTCCCCACAGCAATTTCCCACTATTTTCTGGAGCAACTTCTGCCGAAGGTAGATTAAAACTTTAAATTACTTCAATTAAGCCGGAAAAAACTCCACAACAAACATACGACCTTTTAGAAAAATCTATTCAGAGTAAAGGCAACAATGTTAATCAAGTTTCAGGAACCCTGTTATTCCAATCCTAACCTAACCAAAATAAGTTTAGGCAGAAGTTGCGGAAGAAAATAGTGGGATTGCAGTGGTATTTCTGTTAACGAACGGTCTTTGTGAGTTTACAGAAAGGGAAAATATGAGATCCGGTGTTTTTCCGGAGCTCACATTTTAGGCGGAAGAATTTCCGGTCTATGGAAATCCTGCAGCCGTCCCCACAGCAACCTCCCACTATTTTCTGGAGCAACTTCTGCCGAAGGTAGACCAGCATTTCTCATCTCACAAAGTTTTTTACAATTCAATCAACTGATCATGCTCATTAAAATAATTCTTATAAGCCGCGTAACCCGCAATGATCGACCCCAAACTCGTCGTCGACATCAGCATAAACGTCACCATGATCTGATATTTAATCGCGTACACAGGATCGACACCGGCGAAAATCAACCCAGACATCATCCCCGGCAGACTCACCAACCCCACCGTTTTGGCGGAATCGATCGTCGGTTGCATTGCCGTTTTAATACTTGCGCGCAAAATCGGTAGCGCCGCTAATTTGTTATCGGCACCTAAGGCCAATTTTTCCAGAACTTGTTGGCGTTGATCATGGAACTGTTGATTCATATTGCGGTAACACAACCCGATCGCCACCATTGAATTGCTGGCGATCATCCCCGAAATCGGAATGATCTGCGCTGGCACAAATTTGATCGCGCGCGCCAACACCAAGACGCCCATTGTGACGTAGGTGCTGACCAGAATCGCCAGCAACGAATCCCAATAGCGTTTGTGCGGATTAGGATCGCGTTTGTAAGCATTCCACGCGGCATTGAGGACAATGAAAAAGCTCATCAATCCCGTCAACACCACGTTGTTCACGCGGAAAATATATTTCAACAAATAACCGACGATCACCAACTGAACGACGGCGCGCGCAATACTATAAAAAATATCTTTCGTTAACGTTAATTTTTCTCTCTGACTGATCACCACCGCAACCAGTACCAATGCAAACGCGAATACTAAAGAAAGATTATTAACCGATAACTGCTTCATCTTGAAGTTGCCCTGCTTTCAACCAAATTATTTTAGACGCCTTCCGCAAAATATCACTATCATGAGTCACCATCAAGATCGTCACGCCCTGTTCGTGAACGTGATCGATCAATTTTTCGACGATTTCTTTGCTCTCTTGATCTAAGCCGACCGTGACTTCATCGAGCAATAAGATTTTTGGTAAAAATAACAAGTTGCGGATCAAAGCGACTCGTTGTTTCTCACCACCAGATAATTCGGTGATATTTTTATCGATATAGGCTTCCGGTAAATCGACCAACCGTAAATATTGGCTCACCAATTCATTGTCAAACTCGGCGTGGCGAATAATAAACGGAAATTCCACGTTATCGCGCACGGTCCGACCAAATAACGCCGGCTGCTGGAAGCAATAGGAAACTTCCTGCCGATATTTCGTCACCGCTTCGTCCGCTTGGGGTTGATTTTCAAATAAGATCAGCCCACTCGTTGGCGTCAATAATGTCGAGATCAACATTAACAACGTACTTTTGCCGCCGCCAGATGGTCCACTGATCGTCAAAAAATCACCCTGATCGATCGTTAAATTAAGGTGATCGATGATCGTTTGCCCGCGCGGCGCATAGCTAACGTCCTGTAAGTCTAAAATTGCCATGCTATAACATCCCCCAAAATGATAATATGACTAATATATAGCGCTTTTTTAGGAGAGTGTCAAGAATTTTGTGTAAATGAGTAACTCTTATTTGCATGATTAAATGACCAATTTCAAAA
>NZ_RHOW01000057.1 GCF_003946215.1 Lapidilactobacillus mulanensis | reverse complement strand
TCAGAACACGATCCTTCCTATAATGGCATTATACTAAATCGTGTCCATAGATTCATACTACATCCATAAATTGCATTTCCATATATGGCGGAATCTAAAACATATATTTTTTTGTTTTCAAATCGGAAATTGCCACCGCCTTAACTTCTCTACTGGATCTATTATACAGGCAGACTAGCTCTTTAACCAAATATAAAATTAAAGAATCAGTAATAATACTATATTACATATCTGAAAAACAGTTTTTAACTGCTAGGTTATAATTTATAGATAAATAAAAGCAAGCACCTACGTAAAAAAAGTGCCTGCTTTTATTAATTATCAAAAAAATTCCCATCTATATTTATAAAAGGGTATCGCGCCAATTGAAATATTGATTAACTGATCTTCAATTGCCCAATTATTTACGTTCTAAGATGTCTAATATAGATAATTTGACTAATTATCCATGTAATTTTTGTTGCAACGTATCACCAATGCCATCTACCTTCTTAGCAGCCAAGACGGTGCCGCCGATGAGAACACCACCAACAATGAGCGTAGAAGCGATCATAAACTTAAATACACTTTTCAAGACGTCCATAAAATCCCCCCTTACTTTTTACTGGTTCGACCAACAACTAATGAAACAATCAGAACTAAAATAATTGCCCCGATGATCGATGGTATCAATGCCATGCCAGCTAATGAAGGACCCCAAGTGCCAAGGAGCCCTTGGCCAATCCATGCACCAATCAAACCAGCTACGATGTTTGCAATCCAGCCCATAGCAGCACCACGGTTAGTGATTGCGCCAGCAATGGCACCAATGATTGCCCCGACGATTAATGACCAAATAAGTCCCATATTTACTCACTCCCTTAGTTAACACGACTAGATTTATTGTCAGACGTTACTTTATCAACGCTGTCACTTAATGTTTCCTTCGATTTCTTTGCGCCCTTACTGACGGCTTCCTTCGTTTTGTCTGTAGCATCGCTCACGCGATCTTGCAGAGAAGTCGAATCTTTTTCATGTTGCTCCTTTGTCTTGACATCAACAACATTCACATTTACCTCAATTACTTCTAAGTCGGTCATATTCTTTACTTCCCGAACGATAACATTTTTGATCTTGTCATATAGTTTAGAAATATCAATGCCGTATTCAGCAACAATGTCGAGATCCACTGCAACCTGCTTTTTTCCAACCTCTACATCAATTCCTGATGTGACATCGGAAGTATTAACTAGTTTTTCAGCAACATTTGCGAAAAAACCGCCATCTACGGTTAATAAGCCATCTACTTCAGAAAGTGCAATACCAATTATTTTTTGAATAACCTTATCATCAAATGTTAAATTGCCTTTAATACCAGACTTTTCGTTAGTTGTTGTTTTTTCACTTGGCGTTCCGTTCTGCATAATTTTTCCTCCTTATAATTCAAACAGTTATTTAAAAACATTTGTTAAGATACCAGTTTTTTGAATATAATAACCCGCGGTAATCCCGATTGCCATAAAAATCAAAACAAAAAGCGTCTTGAAAAATCCAAAAGTGATGATAAGGACCGCTAAGAGCAATCCTATAATTCCACCAATTAGTGGCCAAAAATAGGCTTTAATGAGTTCGGTCACGTTATCACCTCCTAGACAACTCGAGATTGTTGCACATTATCGTCCGACTCATTGAAATCAACGAGTCGGATTTTTATTTTTTTCTGTTCAGAAATTCCAAGACAAATACGCAAATCTTTTTTTAATTGATTGAGAAAATTTGCAGTCTGTTTCTTGGCATTGACTGAATTTAGTAGATCACCCGATATTTTAAGTGTGATCCTTTTTTGTGATAACTTAGCTGATACCTTGGGGTTACCAATAAAGGGTTCATGTTGAAGTGCTGAAAGAGCAAAATGCTCAATAGCTTTCTTACTGATGGTAACTTGACCATCAGACTTTTGATGAAGATATAATGACTGTGACCGTGGCCAAAAAAGTGTGATAAGCAATAAAACAATTAACACCGCCGCCAGAATTATCCCACTCCAAAAAAGGTATATCGGTTCGTACTGATCCAACCAATCAAACTTTAATTGCATGGGTGTGCTAGTGCCAATGGCCGTTGACCAATTTTTAAAGACAAGAACTATGGACAAAGGAAATGCAAGGATAATAACAACTACTATTAAAGCCTTAAATATAAATCGCAAATCATCACCACCTTTACCATGATTATAGCAGGACAGTAGTGATGATGGAATTATATGCACTTATGAGAAACCAATTAAAATTTTTATTTGACTAAACCAATCTGGCCACTAGGGTATACCCTAGTGGCCAGAATGTATAATGGAGGATTACACGTTTAACTTTTATTTGAATTGATTAGAAAATTGACCTGAATCAACAAATTCTTAATTTGTTGTCTTCGAGGTTTCTTTCTTCGTGGCTACTTCTTTTATGAATCAACAATTCTAAACGCTTTTATCCATCAGTTCTAGCTACAAATTATAATTGAACGCATTTTAAGCCAGAGAACATGAATCGTGAAATAAACCCTTTTAACAGAGTATAATTTTAGACGATAATGAATTTTAGAAAAGAGGGAAATCTATGTATGATTGTTCAAGAAAATTCAATGAGTTTTATCACACAAAAATTATACTTCCAGAAAAAAGCCAAAACGAATTAAGGCAAAAAAGAAAGACCAATATAAAAAGATTAAAATCTGGTTTATCAGAATACAATGCTGAAAACAAAACTGGCTTTAGAATTTCTGAGGAAAGAATACAAGGCAGCATGGCTATGCATACTGTGGTACAAAATGATGAAAATGATTACGACATAGATGTTGGAATAGTATTTGAGTCAGATAATCTTGACGAAATAGGACCCTATGCTATCAAAAACATATTGGAAAATGCATTAAAAAGAAAGATGGGGCAATTTGCAGTTGAACCACTCGTAAAAACTAGTTGTGTTCGCATGGAATATTCAAATGGTTACCATGTTGATTTTGCAATTTTTAAGAGGTCTAAAATTCATTTGGGAAATGAGTACACTTATGAGCACGCAGGAGCTAAATGGTCTACAAGGCATATTAAGGCGTTGGAAGAATGGTTTAATACAGAGGCATCAAAAACAAATGACAATCTGAGAAAAATAGTTCGATTGTCTAAAATGTTTTGCAAGTCTAGGGAATCTTGGAAAAATATGCCAAGCGGATTAATTCAAACTGTTTTATGTGATGAAGCGATTACCAATAACTATTCCCGAACAGACGAACTATTTTATTATACAATGAAAAAGATTGTTGCTAGACTGAATACTAATCTGGAGGTTAATGCTCCAGTTGATAATGGAAGAAGATTAGTAACACGAGAAATAGATTATACTAGGATGCGAAATTGGAAGAACCATCTTGAAAATGAATTGAAAAAATTGGATGTTTTATTTGATCCAGATTGCACATTTGCAGAAGCAGTTGATGCTTGGGGACTTTTTTTTAATCACTCATACTGGAAAGAGCTAAACATGCAAGAAACCAGAAAGAGCCTTGGAGAAGATACAAAAAGAGTATTCAATAATACGGAGGAGTTCATTGAAGATAAATATCTCGTCAATGAATATTATGATGTTAGTATCAACTGTAAGCTATCCGGAAACGGAATCAGACCCATGCCCATTGCAAAATATCTAAATTCGCATTTTGCAAAGTACATTCCACATAACTTTTCTGTAACGTGTAAAATAGCGCATACTAATTGCCCATCATTCGACAAAATATTATGGAAGGTATTAAATGTGGGTGAAGAATCTGTGAAACGAAACGATATTCGCGGACAGATTGTGGACAGGGGCGAAAAGATAACAGAAAACACGATTTTTCGTGGCCAACATTATATTGAGTGTTATTTGATCAAGAATAACATATGTGTTGCTATCGGACACTTAGATATACCTATTGGAAAAGAATAGGTGGTGGAAGTAAAGTGAAAAAAGTAGCGAAGCTAATTGGGCTTAGTATAATCTTATTAATACTTATATTTGTATCTACATTAATCAATCAAAAATATTTATCGTTTGCAGTCATAAATAAAGTACTCACTCTATTTATTGGTGCTTGGTTTCCAAAACTAATTCGGTACTCTGTCGATTTGGTGGACAATGATAACTGGAAAGCATCGCAGCGCAAGCTTGAAAGAGCTGGTATTTTGAAAAAAAATACTATTATAAGAATATCATTTGCGTATTTGTTTAGAATCAAAGTTGATGGAAAGTATTTCTTGGTCCCCAATACACGATCTTGTAAATATCAACCAGTAGGTGGCGCATACAAGTTTTGTAATGAAGAGGCACAATATTTAAGCAGTAGCATGTCAATTGAGAATGATGATAGAGTGCCAGTAAATAAAACTACCAAAAATGATTATAGATTATTAGTAAAGGATAAATATTTAAGAGCCTTTGTAAAAAGATTTGATATTACTGAGGATAGGGAGAATGGATCAAACCTTAGTAGGGAATTCGAAGAAGAAATATTTTCAACTGGCATTTTAACTAAAAAATCGTTTGGAAGTCATTTATCATATAAGTATTGCGGAAGACACATGACTGATATCCAATATGGTAGTATATTCGAACACTACGAATTACTTTTAGCAGATGTTTTTGAAGTTCAATTATCGGAAAAACAGGAAGAACTGTTTAGAAATTTGATGGATAAAAAATCTGACAAATATTATTTTGCGACCTCTGATGAAATAAAGTCTTTTGGAGTATCAACTGTGACTAACAAATTCACAGACAACATTGCAACTCATACTCCTAAGATAATAACTGAAAATACTGAAAATCTTAGTAAGAGAGAGAAAACCAGCCCCATAATAGAGATTGCACTCAAGTAAGTCATTTCAAAAAATGATACCTATTTTCTAGTTATAATTGGTTGATTTTCCATTTATCTGTATAATAGATTAAGCAAGAAGTTTTAAGGGCGGTGGCTGTCTTTTCCCTTGCGAGGTGAGGCCCATGGGAACATGGAATAATCTTCAGGAAGGTTTCATAGTCAATGAGCGTCTTCCAGACACTCTCGTTGATGTTGCTGTTTGCAATGTTTATTTTAGCGTTGCTAACATACATCGACAAAAGGAACAAATAAAAAAGCCGCCCTGCGTAACTTTGGTAGGTTACAGGGCGAACTAGTGTCGTTTTAATATCTGCCACCGCCTTTGAAGCGGCTTGCATGGGAAGTCTTGTTAGCACAGGACTTCCTTTTTTCTATTTTCATTATAGCATGTCCTTTAAAAGCTGGCTAACGTTTCGGACTTTGATTGGGTTCAAGATCGAGTTGTTTGATTTCCAGATTCTGTTCAGCAAATGCTTGTAGCTGCTTTTGCGTTCGCTCACTGATTTCTTCGTATATCTCATGTAACTGGTTTTTAAATTGTGCTTTTTGTTGTGAATTAGTCGTTTGCTGAACTTGTTGTTGCAAGCTTTGATAGGACTTATTCAGTGACTGAGCTGATAGCTTTTTTAAATCATGCTCGGGCTCTTTTTGTGCTTCTTGTAAGCCTAGTTGTTTGGTTAACCCGTCACTAAGCTCAATCACTTTGTTGCTAACTTGCTGGATTTCACTTAAAGCACTATGGATCACGGCTTTATCTTTGGCCCAGGTAGCTACATAACCGAGGGAGTAATTACCCGTATCAACCCCAATATTTTGCATGGCAACATATGCGACCGCTTCGGCTTGGGTTTCTTGATAGGCTCGCGGGCGATCTTTAAAGGCTGATTTCAAGCCGTGTAGCTGACTATGCGCATATTCGTGATATAACGTCTTCAGTTTCAAAGCATTGTCGGGCTCATCGCCACCAATAACGATTTCATTAGTGCTGGGTTGAAAATATCCCTTAGCCCCATTTAGCGTCGCTAAAGGCACTTCACTGACTTTAAGGTCGGTTTGCTGGTTTAAATAATCTTTGAACGCGTTATACAAGCTCGTTACATTCTGATGATCGGCTAAATTTTCTTTGACAAAGTCTTTAGCACTTAACACTGGTTCACCACTAGTTTGTGCCACGTCGAAGATGGGTAGGTAACGATAACCAACAATGGCGCGTTCATCGGTGGTATCAAGACGCTTTTTCTCGGCTGGTGTTAACTTCTTAATAATCGGGGCCGCAATCCGAATCGCTTTTGCGCCCCGGTTGACGGTGCGGTTAAAAGCCGTCTGCCATTGCTTAAAGCCCGCGACTTGAGTGGCTTGCGGATTTTGCGCATAAATCAAATCAATGTTTCTGGCGCTATAATGATGGAATTTAGCCAAGGTATTGAGGTACTGTTTAAATCGGTCACTATCGGTTAATTTTAGGATTTGTTGTTCGGCTTGGGCGACTAATTGTGCTTTCCAGGCGTTAATGTCTGCTTTACTCGGCATTGTCTACCCCTCCTCATCTTCAAAAATATCATTCAGTATGGGAGCCACTTTTGTTTGAATTGAGGTCGTGCCATAAAGGGCAACGTAACCGTCAGACAATTTTTGCCAAGCCACTTGATAATAGGCTCCGTTACCAGTGATTTCTTTTAAATACTTGTAGGTTCCTTTAGCCTGCAAAACTGGTAATTCACTCCCAATGACTGCTAATTTATTATCCATTTTATGATCTCCTTTGCTTTGCTAATCTCACCCGTCATTTAGGTTCACTTTTATAAAGCCAAAAGTAAACCTAAATGACGGGTTCACCAACCGCAACAACGTGCAGGGCGGTAGGCAAGTTCTAATCAAAATCAAAACTTAATTTATGGCCGTCAAGCTTTAACTTGGCGTCAAACGACTTTCCCTTTTTGCTCTTGAAACCCTTTAATTTGCTGGTTTCACCCTTGGTGACTAAGGCTTTGATTGCAGTTTTACCGAGGGTTTTGCTACTCCATTTCTTGGGTAAGGTAAAGTCTTCGCCTTGCTTAGGCTTCACAATGTAAAACTTCTGTTTATTTAAAACGGTCGCTTGCGGTGTTTCTAAGAATACTTCAGCGGATTTTTGCGCTTGCTGTTGGTGATCGATTTGTTGCTTAATGGCTGCACTGCCAGTTAATTGCGCGGGGACATCAGCAATCAACTTTGCCACGAACTTTTTGATTTGGTTCAAAAAGTTATCTGGGGTACGTTCTTCGGTACTGATTTGTTGTAACGCTTGCTCCCATTTCGCTGTCATCTCTGGGCTAGTTAGCAAGGGTTCGAGTTCGACCGCTTTACATAATGTGATCCCAGCTTCACTGACGTGGAGTTTGTTCTTTTCAGTGACGAGATACCCGCGTTTCTTTAACACTTCTAGCACATTGGCCCGGGTCGCACTTGTCCCAATTCCTTGCACGTCTTTGAGAATCGCCTGGGCTTCTTCATCATCAAGCGTTTTACCGGCCGTCTTCATGGCTGTGATTAATGTCCCTTCGGTAAACGGTACTGGTGGGGTCGTTTCTTTTTGCGGCGTTTGCAGATTTGCTTGAACTTGGTCGCCTTGGTGAACGATCGGTAGGGTGGCTGCCTCTTGCTGGTCGGCTTTGTGATCATCAAATAAAACTTGCCAACCTTGCTTAGTTGGGACCTTACCCGTTGCTTTAAAATTGGCGTCGCCAACTTGGGTAATAATGATGGTTTCTTCATACTCGTACGGGTCAGCAAACATCGCTAACGTCGTCCTTAAAACCAGGTCATAGACTTGTTGCTGTAATTTAGGCAAGCTGGCTAGTTTCTCTTTCGTCGGCACGACTTTAGTCATAATAATGGCATAGTGTTCTTCAACTTTTTTCCCATCAACATAGCGTTTGTTCGGAGTGGTATTGGTTAAAGCGACTGGCTTAGAGACCAAACCCAGATACTTCGTCAGATTAGCCACTAAATAATCAAATTCTTCATCAGTGATATAAGCACAATCCGTTCGGGGATAACTCAGCAACTTGGCTTCATATAAACTTTGAATGGCCGCTAAGGTTTGGCTGGCACTGGCGTGATAACGTTTATTCATGGCACTTTGGAGACTGGATAGTGAGAATAGTTGGGGACTAGCACGCTTTTTGCCTTGTTTTTGGACGTCCTTGATTAAACCGTCCTGCGAGCCTTTATGAACGTGTTTAGCTCGCATGAATGTCATTAGCCCTGCTTCGTCTTTAAATCGCTGATAGGGGTCTAATTTTGCGATGAATTTTTGCTGATTAGCAAGAATTTCAGCATTTAGTTCAAAATAGGGTTCCGGCTTAAAGTTTTTGATTGCCTGGTCTCTTTGATAGACCATATACAAGGTTGGCGTCTGCACGCGACCAATTGAGTATACCCCGCGTACCCCGTTTTGTCTTAATAACAAAGTATATAAGGGACTACCATTCATACCGATCAACCAATCACTAATTTGACGGGTTTGGGCTTCTTTATAAGCCAAATAGTCTTTGTGCCAGTCACCAAGATTTTTAAAGCCGGTAATAATGGCGTCTTTTTCCAAACTATTCAGCCATAGACGCTTAATGGTCTTCTTTTTAACGTCAATCTGGGCTTGGTTCATGATTGACCAGGCGATATTGGAGCCTTCCCGGCCGCTATCTGTGGCAACAATAATGGTATCGGCCTTCGTTAACAGGTCTTTAACGATCTTGAATTGCGTTCTTTTGCTAGCTGACACTTCAAACTTGTATTTGTTGGGGAAAATCGGTAAATTAGATAGGGCCCATTGCTGATATTTCTGATCATATTTATCCGGTGTGGCTAGTTCAACTAAATGTCCGAGACCATACGTGACAAGCGTATTTTCGGGCAAAACAGGGTCGCTAACCGTATAGTAACCCTGTTTTTTTGTGCTCTTTTGAAAGG
>NZ_RHOW01000056.1 GCF_003946215.1 Lapidilactobacillus mulanensis | reverse complement strand
ATCACCACCAGGTAACCAAGATGTGCCGAATCCTCGGTGTTTCCAGAGCTCAGTATTATCGTTATCGATCCCCCAAACCTTCAAAACGCCGGGCCGAAGATGCGGACTTGAAACAACGGATTCTGCGGATCTTTGCGGAATTTAAGCAGCGATACGGTGTTATGAAGATCCACCATGAATTGAATCTGGAACTTCAACCACTGCAGCTTCGGTGCAGTCCACGACGGATTTCCCGGCTCATGAAGGAACTGGATATCCACTCCGTTACCGTCAATAAGTGGAAAGCGGCTTCGGCTTCCAAAACCAAGGTTGAACAGCGTCCCAACTTGCTTAAGCAGGATTTCT
>NZ_RHOW01000055.1 GCF_003946215.1 Lapidilactobacillus mulanensis | reverse complement strand
AGCTGTGGAAGGTAAACGCGGTTCTGAATGTCTCTTAAAACCTGTCTCAAATATTGACTTCAATCCAGAATACATTATTTCTTGTAAATCATATTCAACATTTTTGTTAGCTATCTCTAGAAGATTATTATCAGATCTATTGTTGATTAGAAGATTTTTACCAAGCCCAATTTTTTGTGTACCTTGTCCACAAAAAACTATTCCAACTTTTTCAGCCATGTCTTAAGCCTCCCCCACCCACTAGAAAAGAAGCAATTATATCAGCTATATATTTTGGTCTTTCAAGTATCACATTATGTCCGGCTTGTTCAACTTCGATCGTTAAAGTTCCCTTTAAAACTTTTTCTAATAATTTTGACTGCCTACTTGAAACAACATGATCTTCTGCTGCATGTACAGAAAGACATGGTGACTTTATTGCTTTTAATACATCAGGAATCTTTAAATTTTCAGTCATATGATAGTCACAAATAATGCTTTCTTTTTTACCAATAATGTTTTTAAAAAAATTATCAATAATGTTTTTATTAGTATATTTTGAAAAACCACGTTTTATATTATTCAATATGTCTTTTTGTTCTAAATCTATATTCAATAATTTAAATCGACAAAAAGATGAAATAAGTATTCTACCCTGAATATTTAATTTTTTTTGAATAAGAAGTGAAATATAACCTCCCAAAGAATGTCCTACTAAAATGTATTTTCTTTTAATCCGGTAACTTTCAACAGCTTTTTCTAATACGAATTTTGTTAATTCAATATTATCAATGGGATTTTCTTGGGAAAGACCATATCCAGGTCGTTCCAGAACAATGATACTAACTTTGTTAATCAATGACCGAATTACCTCAAACCAACAATCTGGATTCTCTCCAGCACCATGAATAAATACAAGCGTTGAATCTGTATCTATCTTACTGATATTAGAATATGCATTAACTAGAAGACCTTCACTTTCCATACTTTTTTTTTCTAGAATTTTTGTAATATTTAAGCACATTTCGACTAACCACCCTCATTTCTTGAATGATTTGAATCTGAAGATGATCTTTCATATCTTCAACAGAAATATCAGTATCCTCTGCAGCATCGAACTCTTGTGACCATGTCATGCTAGTATTATTTCCTATCTGATTGTATTTCCAGTCTATTTTCATGAACTTGAACGGATATAAAGCATCAACGCGTTCTCCTAAAACTCTATATTCATTTTCTAAACTTTTTCTTTCTGATATCCAAGAACTGATTTCACCATTTTCATTTTGCCAATATAATTTAAATTTCACAAAATGTTTCTTTTGCTCTAGAATATCAACTTTTGAATACTCTGAAAACAGAGTCGGCCATAAACTAATATTGTTTGTAATAGCAAATACAATTTCAATCGGTAACGGAACTTCAACTGTGTGTGAAATTTTAACCATTTTCTTTATTTTTCTCCTTCAACAGCAATTGCTCTAATCCAACTCGCATCTCCATCAACTAGCTTTAATGGCAAAGCAATTACAGTAAAACCTGTGTTTGGTAGTAAATCAAGATTAGTTAGTCTTTCAATATGAACATATTCTTTATCGCGACCAATAAAATGTGATGGCCATAATACTGATCTGTCTTTTGTTCTTTTGAATTCACTCAACATTACTGGGAAAGACCTGTCAAATCCATACGAATCAATACCCATTACCTTTACTCCTAAATTAATTAAATAATTTGTAGCTTCATACGACATTCCTGGACCATCAGTAAAATACTCTTGACTTCCCCATAATTTATCCATGTCAGTCCAAATTAAAACAATATCTCCCACATTAATTTGGACTTTTTCTTTTTTGATTACCTCTTTTATATCAGACGCCGTGATATTTTTCTTTCGCGGAAAGTTTGTGAAATCTAGTTTTACACCTGGAGAATAAAACCAATCTAATGGAACCTTATCAATAGTACGAGCTTCTTCTCCTTGAAACTTACTTCCAAAATGAAAGGGAGAATCTACATGAGTTCCCATATGAGTAGCTAATTTAAAAGTATCAAGCGATATGAACTCATTATTTGGAAAACTATCCACTGATATACCGGCTTTTTTTGATACCTGTAACGCACCTTCTTTGTGTTCGATACGTGTATGCGTCAATTTCATTGGTTCAGAGCTACTATTTTTAATAGGAACACTCAAATCAATAATTTTCATTAGCATACTCCCCAATAATTTCCTTGACTGTGTTGAAACTTAATGTTACTTTCGTAATACCAACTACTGGAATTGCTAATAAAATGGTCTTCAAAGCAAGTTGAGCGTTGCCTCCCGCTTTTAAGAATCTTTGAGTATGCGTTGTTAACCCATGCAGTCCCCCACTAGCTGTAAACATCCCAATCAAAATTAACTCCTTTTCTTGATTGGGTAGGGCAGCCGTTTCAGTTAAAGTTTGTGTTAGTGCAAAGAAAGCTTTAGCAACTTCTGGATATTCTTCTATAATATTTTTCATTTTATAAGTATCCCCTTTCAAATATATCTATGTCCCAATGTCGGTGAAGGTGCCAAAGGTGCTGCAAAGTAGATCACTTTAAGTTGACTAGATCCAGTGTTCTCAATACTATGTTCCACTCCTTTATTTATGAAAAAGGCATCTCCTTTATAAATTTCAATACTTCCTTCTGAACCTATATTGACAACTCCCTCGCCAGATAGAACATATACCATTTCTTGACTATAATCATGAACAACCTGTTGAATCGCACCTGGATTCATTTCAGAGTAACCCATTCCAATATTTAAATTGTTAATTTCTTTTTTTGATATTAATGATTGTACAATTCCGTAGGGAGTTCTAATTACTTTGGCCTTATTTGGATCTGTTTTAAAGTATTTCAAGTTCAGTTCCTCTATTCAATTTTTTTTAGAATGCCTTCATTCAAGGAATTCCTTTGTATTTTACCGGTTATTCCTTTAGGAATTTTATTCACTTCATAGAATATTCCTGGAACCATATAATGCGGTAAATTATTTCTTAAATCTCTTTTTACATTATGCAGATTGAAATCATGATCTATAACAAGGTAAGCGATTAACTTAGTAGTCTCATTATTGTTTGTAACGCCAGCTACAGCCACATCCAAAATACCGATCTTTTTTAAAAGCTCATTTTCTATATCTTCAGAACGCACCCAAGTTCCATTAATCTTAAATGTATCTAACGACCTGCCTTGATACCAAAAATATCCATCTGCATCTTTGCAAAAATTGTCACCTGTCAACATTCCTCCTTCAATTAAAAGAGAGTTATCAATACTATCCTTGCTGACATACGAACCCATCAAACTATTCCCTTTTACGAATAATTGACCTACAGTATTTATCGGTAAATCTTTTAATTTATCATCCACAACTCTTACTTCATACCCTGGTATTGGCTTACCTGTGCTACCAAGACGGTTATTTTGGGGGGTATTTATTAAAAAAGTATATAAAAATTCAGTTGTACCCATGCCTTCAAGTAATTGAGTACCAAATCTCTTATACCATTGTTTACCTACGTTTTTAGGTAAAACTTCACCACAGGATATGGTAAGACGAATATTTTCAAATTCATCATATCTATTATCCAAAATTCTTAATAGGTTATTAAACACAGTTGGAACAGCTAACAATATACTAGGTCTATTCTTCAACACAATATCTATAATTGAAAAGATTTCATTTTTGTTTGATACATATACTGTAGAGTCAGCATAAAAAGGTAAGTACATTGTATTACTAAAACCAAATGCAAAAGGGATCTTAGACACAGAATAAATTAAATCTGTATTTTTAAAAGATAACTCTGTCTTCTGGTATTGTTTAGCACAGTACTCCATATCTTCAATTGTATGTGGAACGCCTTTAGGCCTTCCTGTACTACCAGATGTATATAAAATAAATAACTTATCAACATCTGCTTGATATATATTTTCTATGCTCAAAGCTTCCTTATTCTCAAAGAAGCTTCGAATATTCTCTCCAATAACATGAATTAATTCTACATTCTTATATAACTTTTCCGTTGAATTCTCATAAATTATTACTTTTGCGTCACAATCTTCAGTAATATACTGAATGTCCGATACTTTGTTATTGACGTTTAGTAAGACCGGAACCATACCTCCAAGTAAGGCCCCCCAAAAAATAAATATATATTCTGGAGAGTCTTCCAGTAACAAACATATTTTATCTCCTTGCTTAAATCCTTTTTTTCGTAAGGAAATAGCGGCATCGATAATATTATTTTTTAATTCAGAATACGTATAGGATCCTTTATTTGATTTGATTGCTATTTTATCAGGATCATGATCTAACAAACATTTATACACAAATTCATTAATGAAAGTAAACGAATCCAATTGATTACCCCTCCAATATTACTTGAGTAAAAACGATACTTTCCGTAGTGGTTCCATTGGAATGAATCTTTTTTATTTTTTCTCTTTCATATTTATTATAAACATTCGACCTAAAATAAATTTTGGGTTGGAAAATATTACCCGTGATTTCAACTTCATAAAATTCAAATCCATTAAATCCGCTACCTATAGCCTTTACAGCCGATTCTTTGAAAGAAAACATTAATGCAAATAATTTACTTTTGGGCAAAAGAATGGCAGCATTTGCTTGCTCCCATTCTAGTTTTGTATACACTTTATTTATTAAAAGTTCGCCATATTTATCAATTAATTTACTAGTTCGATCAATCGATTGAACATCTATACCTAGACCTTTAATCACGGTTATACCAAATCGTATACCACCCTTGAGGATATTGTCGTTGATCAGTTGAAAATGAAAGCACTAATTCCATATGTTCCAGTTTTAATTCTGGATAAAAAGTTTGAAGTAATTCATCACTAGTAATGCGTCTTGGTTGTGGACCACCAGGAATCTTATCGGAAAAACAGCGGAGTAAGAACATACCACCGGGTTTTAAAAACTTTTTAATTTGCTGCAAGTATAGTGGGCGTTCTTCATCTGTTAGATGATGAAAACATCCCTGATCCGTAATCACGTCAAAACTATGCTCGGGTAATTCCATTTTCAGGATATCGCCAACACGCCAATCCACATCTACTTGATATGCTTTAGCAATACTCTCAGCAGTATTAATAGCATCTTGTGAAATATCAACGGAAGTCATATTCATTCCACGAACAGCCAAAAATACTGATTCAGCACCAAGTCCACAACCAATCTCTAAAATATTAGAACCTTCTTTAATAGTCTGATCATAGACTAAATTGACTAATTCTGGGTTAGCAGTTCCAGCTGTCCATTCATGTTCTACCGGTTTCTCATTTGCATAGCTATGTTTATAATATGCCTCGATTTGTTTACTCATCTAATAATCCCTCTTTATTTTATTTTTTTAATTCATTGTCAATCATTTTTGCAATCTGTTGAAAACTAAAATCATCATTTTTTGCAAGATTTAAAGAAATACCATATTCCTTTTTAATTGATAAAACAAAATCAACCATTTCTGTCGAGTCTAATTCGAAATCATTTTTTAATTTTGAACTTTCAGAAATTTCGTTATCATCAATGCCAATTTGATTTAGACTCTTTTTCAAGAACTCTTTAATATCAGTCATTTACTTCACCCCCTTTCGTTGCAACTTGTCCACTTCTTGAGTAATAACGATACGTTTACACCTTCTCTTGATCTACTAATAATCAATGCATTTTTTACTTTTTTATTTTTATTTTCTTTTACGAGTTTAATATCATTTAGAGTCCTATAATTTCCAACTGTATGTGTTATGATGTCGTTCTCCATATAAAGCAGTGCACTTAGAATATCCGTAGGAGTGCTTGCGCCATATAAGTGCCCAAATTGTGCTTTTGGTACTGTTACATCATTTTCCTTAAATAGTTTTCTTATAATTGCAGCTTCTATTGAATCAGCAGTAGATGAACTATTTCCTTCCGGCAAAATAACATCAATTTTATCAACATCAATTTCATTACTAACCATTAAATCTTTGATACAGCGTTCATACTGCATAGATGAGTTAGCTATGTCTGTTGTTGTCTTTGAATCAATAAGTTCAGCATAGATATGCGCATTTCTTTTCAAAGCATGTTCCAACTCCTCTAGAACAAGAAAAGTGCTACCCTCACCTAAAACAGTACCATGATTATTAGTTGCAAACGGCTTGCAGCCATTCGAAAAATCTCTTCCGCGATGGAACTCTCCAGTTTGTGCATAACAAACAGTAGCAAGCTTTGTAATAGGTGCCTCTGTTCCACCACAAATTGCCACTACATTCTTACCATCCTCTATAGAACGTGCACCAAATTTGATTGCCATCGCTCCGCTTGATTTATCTGCAACAAAGCTTTTTGAGAACCCTTTAATATTATTTATGATTGAAATATAACCTTGAGGAGCTGCTGGAAACCATGCTGTGGCCTGCCATGGGTTTACCATATCTGCGCCAGATTGATATAATTCCTTAAATCCTCTTTCGGAAATATCCCACCCACCAGAATTATTACCAACAAATACTCCTATCTCATAGGCATTATCCTCTGAGATATGAATTCCGCTATCATTGATCGCTTCGTTTGAAGAGACTAAGGCATATTTAATGAAAGTATCAATTTTTCTACGAATTCTCTTTGAAATCAAATCATCACTTAAATTATGAATTTGTCCAGCAATCTTAAGTAGGCCATTTTCTACTTCAAATCTTGAAATATCCTCTATTCCTACATGACCACTTACTAGATTACCCCAAAAATTTTGGACACTATTTCCTAAAGGATTAACTGTTCCCATTCCAGTAATCACTACTCGTTTGTTCATTTTTTATCTCCTTTGACCTTCTTCACAATACAGGCAGAATGTATTCCTCCAAAACCACTTGCCATTATAAGAGCATGATTAATTGTTCTATTTAATGGTTGTTTCGGTAGGTTTATATCACAATCTAGATCTGGATAGTCCAAATTGATATTGCCAGGTATTTTAGAATACTTTATTGCGCCTAATACACTAGTCAACGCAATTAGACTCGCTGAAGCTAAAGGATGACCCATCATAGATTTTGTTGAACTAACTGGAATTGTTTTGTAGCTCTTATTAAATACATTTTTAATTGCAATACTCTCACATAAATCGTTTTGCATGGTAGAGCTTCCATGTGCATTAATATAGTTAATATCATTCTGGTCCAATCTGGCAGTTTCAAGGACATCTTCCAGTGTTTTTTCTAGAGCATCACTGTTCTTCAAATCTGTCATATGGTGTGCATTATTATGAGAAGCATAGGATTCAATTTCGGCATAGATATGTGCTTTTCTAAGTAATGCATGCTCCTTTTCCTCTAGCACCAAAATACAAGCTCCTTCACTAATAACAAATCCTTTTCTCTTTTTATCAAAGGGTCTAGAAGCAGCATCTGGAGCACCAGACCACTGGGATAAAGCCCCAATTGCATCCAGAGTTGAATAAGTTAATGAAGATAAGGGGGCTTCCGCGGCTCCGGCCAATATAATCTTTGCATCTCCATTTTTAATTAGTGAAGTTGCCTCTCCTACAGCGTCCAGACCAGCTGTACATCCTGTTGATAACGACATGCACACATTAGTAAAACCAAATTTATGTGCTATAACGGTTGCTGGATAATTGAACATACCATGGTTGTAAAATTGATCTCCCACAGGCTTATACTCTATATCCTTCAGCCCATCTCCACTTATGCTTTCATAAACTTTTTGAATTTCAGGAGTGCCACCAATTGCTGAACTTAATACAGTTCCTACATTTTCTCCATTGATACCACTTTCAATAATTTTTGAATCTTCTACTGCTTCATTTGCTGCAATTAAAGCAAATTGGGTAAATCTTGCTTGGCTTTTAACACAAGCCAAATCTTCTCCTGACAAAAAATCACTAACCAAAAAGTTCTCAATCTGACAAGACACATGCGATTTTAAACCCAATTCTTTCATTTCTTTATTATATTTTACATATGATTTTCCAGCGAAATCATTTTGCCAAAATTGTTCTTTACCAATTCCCATTGGTGTGATAATTCCTATACCGGTTACTACAACTTCTTTCACTTTGCTCATCTCCTATTCCATAAAAAATATAGTTCACCAAACTCAAATATATAAATTTATGTTCCAAGTTACATTTTTAACGTTCTAAACCACACTCTATTACTTCACATATTCCTTACTTGAACCGATTGTTGAGCAACTTAATATAACTCAACACAAAAAGCTCTCTAGGTTAGACTTGAAAGCCAGCCTAGAAAGTCCTAATGATTGAAGTACCACAGTGTCGTAGACGATAAGATGCACGGCACACTACCACTCTCCGTGTAATTTCATCACCAATTCACCAAGAAAAACAACGTTAAAGTCATGGAAAGCGGATAGGCGATTATTCTTATTTAGCAAATCCGACAATTTCACTTCTAGGCGAGCCGAGTATATGTGAATCTGAGTCATTTGTTCAATGGGAGGCTCACGAAACACAGCCACTAAAACGGTCAATACTTTGACTGCAGTGGGACGGAGATCAAGTTCCTGACTGAGTCTGAATTAGTCGAATTATTTTTTTAAAAATAAGAAAGCTACATTTCAAATATGGCAGCACTTTGTTAGCTACTGGACTATGCAAAAGAGTGTAACCAAAAGCTACTCTTGAAAGAGTATGTCCACCACTATCAGCTGACTGATAAACTACCATTACAATATGCCCAATTTTGCGTCTACTTTAATTGTTATCTGGAAACCAACAAAGCAACTACTTATTTTGAACATTAACGTGGTGCGAAAATTGAAGTTGATTTGGCCGGCCAAGTAATCAATAGTATTAGTGCCGATACTGGTGAAATAACTACGGTATATTTATTCGTTGCAACCTCACCTTATAGCCAATATAGCTATATAAAACAAGAAAACTGGCGTGACTAAATCCACGTCATGATGAGATCATATTAAATGAACACTATCATAAATCAGCCAACTACTATGATACGGTCATGCTTTCTGTAAAGGTTAGAACACGTAAGATGAATGTTAGTATAAAAGGAATCATCGGTAAGGTCTTTACCAATATACTGGCACGCTTACGCCATAGAAGTTTCCATACAGTTTACGAGGCTAACTTAGCTGTTAAAGCATTACTAAAAAAATTTAATGATAAAGTATTTCAAAAAGATGCTGGTCACAGACTGAAATATTCCTAATTGGAAGAGCAATCACAATTACAACTATTGCCAGTAAATTGTTATGAATATGGTTGGCTGGAAAATTGCTGCAGTCCAATATAATTATCATATTTTCGTGTATAAAATGTAATATTCCGTTCCTTACGAAGACTCCAAGCATAAGGTCAATGTCAGAATCACCCAACATCTTATTGAAAACTTTTTCAACAAATCAGAACCCGTTTACATTAACGTTTGATTGTTCAACCAGACCAATACGCAACAAATAAAGATCATATGCTAACCATCGTCAAGCGACTGAGTGAGACGCACAACGTTTCATCAATTGGACACAAGAAATTGGTCCGAACGTAGCCAAAGTAGCTCAACAACTGCTTGAAAGTTATACGGTTGAACAACATTACAAGTACAGCGACCTCCGACTAAAGGTAATCAAACACATGCAATTTTACGCGGAAACGATTATTACAGAAAAGATGATCAAAAATGAATCAGCAGACATTTGATAGAATAATGGCAATGTGAACGCCGGCAACGGCTCAGAGTTATAAAAAGTGTTTTTGCATCTAGTCAGCAATCATTATATTAATGAATCCAAAAATATTATTTTCACTGGCGCTACGAGCTCAGGAAAAAGCTACTTAGCATGTGCATTAGAGTATAATGCTTGCCAATTAGACTATAAAGTTCGTTATATTTACTTACCAGATTTATTGGTCGAATTAGAACTAGTGCAAGCACAAGGAACTTATAGAAAGTGCTCAAGCTATATCAAAATTGTGAACTAGTGATCCTTGACGAATGTTTCAGAAAATGAGATTGCACAGCAAGACAATTTAGAATCCGTTGAGCATCGTTATCGCCAGCAAGCTACAATCCTTTATTCACAATTTAAAGCTGAAGGTTGGCACGAACATCTTGGTGGCAGCGCTGCGGCCGATGCTATTTTAGATTGAGCAACAGCTAGATCACAGTTAATTTCAGTTAAAAATAAGCGCTTAATACGCATAAAATAACGATTCTGGATTAATTATTTGATCAACTCCTTTTAAGTAGCTTAAGCTCCAGATTACCAGTCAAAAGACTAAGCAGCTCACTTGGCCCGAAATGATGGCTTAGACTAGGCCAGAATAATCAGACTGGTGGATCTTGTAAGGGATATCACTCGATTGAGTTTTTTTACCGTATGAATTGTTTTATTGTATTACAATAAGATACGACAAGATAGATTACGTTTTCCTTACATTTATGTACGTTACAACTATTTTCTTGCTACTCAGATAATTTAAAAGTACACTTAACTAGTTTGGATCTGAGTCAAGAATCCGGACACGTTTATGTATAATTTAAGCGACTAATTCTTCCTTTTCAT
>NZ_RHOW01000054.1 GCF_003946215.1 Lapidilactobacillus mulanensis | reverse complement strand
TTGCGTAATTAAGAAAAAGAATCCCTTGATATAGAAGAATTCTCTTGACTAATGGTAGAAAAAAGAATGAAACATTAACGTCCCATTCTCCTCAGATTTACTTAATCATTATCATCGTTCAGATTTTCATCGTGTAAGAAAACATCCAAGACACCCTGAACCATGTCCCATTCGGCTTCGTCTTCAATCGGCATCAAGTCGCCTGAAGTTGCGTCACCATTGTTGTCAGGTGTGTAAGCAAATGGATAAATATCCACCTGTTCATCCTCTTGCGCGCCAGCTGGAATCAGTAGCACATAAGAACGATCATAATCTTCAGAATCAAAGGTAAATAGAATTTCGTACAATTCTTCGTTGCCATTTTCGTCGGCCAAAGAAATCTGCCGTTGTTCATCTGCGAAATCACTGAAATCAATGATGTTGTTATCCTGATCTGCCATAGGCCCTCCTATTGTTGCGTTAATTTGCCTTTTGCATCTAAATAATTCTGTAAAATGACAACACTTGCGAGTTTATCGATGACTTGTTTACGTTTCTTGCGAGAAATATTAGCTTCCTCGATCAACATTCGTTCAGCTTGCACCGTCGTCAACCGTTCATCTTGAAAATCCACCGGCAACCCAAATTTATGCTCCAACCGCTCACCATAATATTGCGAACGTTTCGCACGGGGTCCCAATGTATTATTCATATTTTTCGGCAAACCCAATACAAAACCAGTTACCTGATAATCCTCGATCAGCTGCTTGACTCGTTTCAAGCCAAGATTCTCGTTAGCCTCATCGATCGGAATGATCTCAACACCTTGAGCGGTCCATCCGAGTTCGTCGCTGATTGCGACACCAACGGTTTTCGAGCCAACGTCTAATCCCATCAGTCGCATTTTAACGTTCCTTATTGAGATATGAACGCACTAATTCTTCGATGATCTCGTCGCGTTCGTGTTTAAGGAGCAAGTTACGAGCATCATTATGACGAGGAATGTAGGCAGGATCGCCTGACAATAAATACCCGACAATTTGATTGATCGGATTATAACCCTTCTCCTCTAAAGAATGATAAACGCTTTCAAGTGTATCCTTAATATTTTTTCTTGACTCATTATCATTAAAAGAAAAGGACATCGTTTTATCCAATTCACTCATGACTGTCACCTCACTCTTATTTGATGATACCTGAAATATCATCAAAAAACAACGTTTGTTACGATTACGTAATCTTACTGTTATGTTACAAAAAATAGTTGTCCATTGCGTAACCGTTGAAAATTTATCGTTGTTATTGAAAAACATAAAAATTTGATCTACCTCCGGTAGAATTTGTGGTGGAAACAGTGGGCTGCTGTGGGGCCGGTTACAGTATTTTGAAAACCCACCAAAATTCTTCCACCTTCGATTGAAGCTTTTCCAAGTTCGGGAAAATCTCCAATACGGCCCTTCCTGTAAACTCACACAACCCGCTCGTTAACAGAAATTTCACTGCAGCACTGTTCCCACCACAAATTCTACCTAGTCTATTCCAAATGGAAAAATCCCGCTCAGTTATTTAAATCCTACTTTAAATCAATTTAAGTTTAGGTCAAAAGTGCTGGGGTAGTCAGTTGTGGCAGTGATAACCATGTTGGTGAGGTGATTTTCCTCGCCTTACATGATGGATCGATTCGAGACTCGGTGTTTTTCCAAGGCTCAAATCGAAGCTCGGAGCTTTTCCCGTACTTGGAAAAGCGAAGAGCGGTCCCACAGCCACAAACTGACTATCCCAGCACTTTCGACTGCAGGTAGATCAGTATTTTTAATTTTATCGGTTTTACTTACTCAAAAATTCCTTAGCTTGTTGCAAAGCCGCTGGTAATTTATCTGGCAACTTACCACCAGCCTGAGCCATATCTGGGCGGCCACCACCACCGCCACCAATTACTGGTGCGATGTTTTTGATCATGTCGCCGGCTTTGAGACCTTTTTTAACCGCCTCTGGTGTGACCGCAACTAACAAGTTCGCCTTGCCATTCTGTGACGTACCCAAAACCAGAACGTCACCGGCTGGCTTGTTGCGCCAATTGTCTGCTAACTGCCGTAATTCATTCATGGTGACGTTTGGTACCAACGCGCTAGTCAATTGCCATTGACCTGCAGTTTCTGTCTGTAAAGCGTCGTTAGCCTGTTCTTGAGCCGCTTTGGCTTTTAGATTCTGGAGATCACGTTGACTATCTTTGAGTTCTTGTTGTAAATGAGCAGCCTTGGTTGGCAATTCTTTTAATTGGGTCACTTTTAAATCAGCCGCTAATTGATGCAACAATTGATCTTCATTGTTTAAATAATCAAAGGCTTCTTTGGCAGTTACCGCTTCGATTCGACGAACACCCGCACCAGTGGCAGATTCGGACACGATTTTAAACAACCCGATTTCGGCCGTGTTGTCGACGTGAGTCCCGCCGCAAAGTTCCATCGAATAATCGCCGACACGGACCACGCGAACGCGTTTACCATATTTTTCACTGAATAAAGCAATTGCGCCTAACTTTTTAGCATCATCCAACGGCATTTCTGTGGTCGTAACTGGAATTTCATCCCAGATTTTTTCATTAACGATTTTTTCGATTTGAGCTAATTGATCCGGTGTCACTTGACCCATGTTGTTAAAATCAAACCGCAAATAAGTGGGCTCGACCAATGAGCCAGCCTGATGCGTATGCTCACCTAAGACGTCGCGCAGAGCCTGATCCAGTAAATGCGTCGCCGTATGATTGCGACGAACTTTCATTCTGAATTCGCGATCAACGGTTAATTGATATGACTCACCAACTTTTAATTCACCACTGACTTCAACGGTGTGCAAATTCTGACCGTTGGGCGCATGTTGGACGTCCTTAACCGTGGCGACTTTTTCACCGGCCTGATTCAAAATCAGACCCTGATCAGCCACCTGACCACCCATCTCTGCATAAAATGGCGTCCGGTCAAAAATCAATTCAGCCTCACCAGTCGTTACTGTTGCAACTTCTTGATCATCAGCCAAGGCAACAACCAACTTGGCATCTGCAATCGTCAAGTGCTCGTAACCATCGAACTTGCTGTCAGCTTTGATTTCCATCAACGTTTCGTTTTGAGAGCCCATGGATTGGCGATTGCCGCGAGCAGCACGTGCCCGATTTTTCTGTTCAGCCATAGCTTCATCGAATTCATTCTCGTTAACTGTCAAGCCTTCATCAGCCGCATACTCCACCGTTAATTCAATTGGGAATCCATAAGTGTCGAATAATTTGAAAGCATCACGACCATTGATCACTGTTTCGCCGGCAGTTTTTTGCTTAGCACTTAAATCATTGAGTAAAGCCAAGCCGTCCGTCAAAGTTTCACTGAAACGTTCCTCTTCGGATTTGATCACCTTAGCAATAAATCCTTGTTGCTCAGCGACTTCTGGATAATAACTGTCCATGATTTTACCGACCGTGGGCACGAGTTCGAAGAGAAATGACTGCTTGATGCCCAAACGTCGACCATTCAGAACAGCACGACGAATGAGACGACGCAAGACATAACCGCGTCCCTCATTTGAAGGCAACGCGCCATCGCCGATTGCAAAACTAACAGCACGTGCGTGATCCGCAATGATTTTAAACGCGACGTCTGTCTTTTTATCCTGTCCATATTTGAACTGACCACTAATTTTCTCAGTTTGATGAATCAATGGTAAGAATAGATCGGTTTCAAAATTCGTCGGTGCATGCTGCAAAACGGAAACGACCCGCTCTAATCCCATCCCCGTATCAATATTCTTATGTGGTTGTTCAACATAAGTGCCATCTGGCAAGTGATTGAATTCAGAAAAGACAATATTCCAAATCTCCAAATAGCGTTCGTTCTCGCCACCAGGATAATTTTCAGGATCATCATCAGCCACATTGTTAAATTCTTGACCACGGTCATAGAAAATCTCTGAATCTGGGCCACTAGGACCCTCACCAATATCCCAGAAATTATCTTCGACTTTAACCAAATGATCCTCTGGTAAGCCGACAACTTCATGCCAAATCCGGTAAGCTTCGGTATCTTTTGGATAAACGGTCACATAAAGATTGGCCGGATCCATATCGAGCCACTTAGGCGACGTCAGAAATTCCCACGCCCACGGAATCGCATCCTCTTTGAAATAATCGCCGACAGAAAAGTTGCCCAACATTTCGAAGAAAGTATGATGGCGAGCAGTTTTACCGACATTTTCAATATCATTCGTCCGAATACTCTTCTGTGCATTCGTGATCCGTGGATTTTTAGGAATAACCGTGCCATCGAAATATTTTTTCAACGTGGCAACCCCAGAATTGATCCACAATAAAGTTGGATCATCTTTAGGGATCAATGACGCACTAGGTTCAACATCATGCCCCTTAGATTTGAAAAAGTCGAGAAACGATTGTCGAAATTCGGCACTAGATAATTCTTTCATAATAACTTCCTTCCTGATTTCCGTTGCAACTAAATAAAAAACACCGCTGCATTTCAAGGACGCCTAAGCGCGGTACCACCTTGATTGCAACGATGCGATTCGTTAACCTCTTAATTATTGTATTCAATTCGAAAACATTATGGAGAGCATTGTTTGCTCAAACTGAGGACCTCACACCAACCGATCCCTCGCTAAACAGTCGTCACAACAACATATTCCAAGTCAAAGATATTATAGTTAAAATTGATCAAGAAGTCAAACAGCGTATTGTGGCGGAACACATCCACCCATTCATGCGCGATTAAACTCCGCGATATTGAATTGTAAGTCCTTTTAAGAAATTGCGCGCATACCGATCGCCACAAACCATATAATTTCGGCGACCCTCCTTACGCAAAATCGCACTGATTTCATTTGCCGAAGCTTCAACACCTGCTAAATGTAAAACATCTAAAATATCTTCACTCGTCAATGATAACGCAATGCGGACCTTCTTGAGCATGACGTTGTTCACACTATCTTGGTTCGTAATTTGAAATGGATTCGGTGGCGTAACCCCCGGCTTGAGCGTTTGTTTCCCACGTTTAAAAATAATCAGACCATTCAAAAAAGTTTCCAATTGCTTGGCACTACAAACTGCATCTCTTAACCAATCTTCATCGGCGGGCTGTTTTTTCAACAGATCCCCCAACTCAACGGGACTGATTTCCATCCCGCCGAGCCGAAAAATCTTGATCATTTCTTGATCCGAAAGATCCAGTGCGTAACGTAACCGGATCAAAATATCATTATTATTCATGTTATCTCCTAATCTAAAACAAATTGCTCCCAAAACATCCTTACGGCTCACCTCAATACTGGCGCATGCCTGCCAACCAGAGCAAAAAGGATGACAAGCCCAATATCGATAACTAAAAAAATGGAAGTACCCGAAAAAGCCAAGAGAATACTAACGAAAACCAGCAACACAACCACGCGCCAAGAGCAAGCATAAAAACAATCATCGCCAAAGTAAATCGAACGGTTTTGACATACATTTGCTCCTCAAATTTCGAAAGTGCCAGGTTCAGCTTTTGATTATATAGCCATTGCTCGGCTTTAGAACGTTGTTGCTGGGACTTATTCAGATATTGATCTTGCTGAATAAGTCTCATTTTGACTAAAAAAAAGCGAGAGCAAGAAGTTCAAGTATTAAAATAAATAAAGTATTCAGCATAGCGATACTCACGATCTTTCAACACAAAATTCATACCCGTTCCAGTAAAGCCTAATCTAATTGCACATTAAAAACTGGCCGGTAAGCAAGATTCTCTGTCAAAATGGGCTCATACGTTGCTGCGTACTGCTGAAATAATGCACTCGCCAATTCACGTTCATCCGAAGTTTCCACAAACAATGGATTCTGTTTGATCAGTTCAGGATCATCCAATAATTCCCATTGTTGTGCCTGCTTAAACGCCACACCATAACCCATCTGATCGTAAATCACCGAGTGCAGATCTTGATTCAATGGCAATTCGAATTTAGCCACACCAGCAGTTGCTGCATACTCCCACTGATTGCGCGTGGGTAAATTACAACCGTTACGTCTTAAAAATTGACGCAAGTCAGAATACGACCATTTTTCTTGCAAATAAATCGGCACCGATTCACTTTCGGTCGTTCCAAAAGTTAAATGTTCTGTTTGAATCGTTGTCGGTGGTGTCGCAAATGGATTCAATGAAGCCTTCTGACGCGTCCGCAGTAAATAATCGTCGATTTCTGATTGATACTCGCGTAATAATTTCATTTGGCCAAAGGTTTCACCATTGACGACGTTTAATTCGCCTAAATAATAATGATTTGCGTTCACCGCCGTGCGGGCGATCAAAAACGGACTGACCGCAACTTCTTCGCCATTTAAATTAGCCCGTAAATTTCCGGGCACAAAAACAAAGGTTTGCCCATTTAAATCGGCTTGGCAAGTTAACAACGTTTGATTGCGATACTGCATTTGTAACGGGCGAATATTTGCCACATGCCATAATGGATTAATAAAATAGCGCAAGACCTGTTCGAAAATCAACTGCCGACGTTGATCGCTGATTTCTCGCCAAGTTGGTAAATATAAGTCGTTTTCATTCATCGCTTATGTGACTTTCTGACTGCTCGCTGTTCTTGACGTGCATCAATCTTACGTTTTTGTTGACGATCTCTCGTAATTGCCTTTTTGATCTTATTACGATAACCGGGCTTGCGTTTAATTTGTTCTTTCCGCACTAAACCGATCATTTTTGGATCGAGTTTTTCTTTGGTGGCTGTCCGTGATGTTCGTCGACGACGATCATATGAATCGACGATTTGATCTTTTTGCAACGCTTTAGGCGTGAATTTAATTCCTAGCGATTCAATTTCGCTGACCCGACTTTCTTCTTCGGGACTGTACAGCGTAATTGCTGTGCCATCGAGGCCATTACGACCCGTACGACCCACACGATGAATGAAATATTCGGTATCCTTGGGAATCTCATAGTTGATCACCAAAGACACACCAGGAATATCGATACCACGCGCAGCTAAATCAGTCGCAACAACATATTGGTATTCCAAGTTTTCGACTTGCTTCATCACACGCCGACGTTCACGAGGCTCGAGACCACCATGGATCTTAGCCACTTTTAGGCCATCTGCTTTTAATTTATCGGTCAAATCATCAACCGTCTGCTTCGTATTGGCAAAAACTAATGCCAAATATGGCTGGCCGATCGTCAATAACTTATAGATCAAATCCGCTTTGTCTTTCCCACGTGTTGCAAACAACCAATTATCCACATCGGGATTAATCACTGTTTTAGGCGCCAGAATGATTTGTTGAGGTTGTTGTAAATATTTACGTAGGAATGGTTGTAATTTATCGGGAATTGTTGCCGAGAAAACAGCCGTTTGCAAGTTTGCGGGCATTTTACTAGCAATGGCATCGACGTCTTTCAAAAAGCCCATGTCTAAAGTCATATCGGCTTCATCGATCACTAAGAACCGCACGTGATCGACACGCAACGCCGCACTCGAAATCAAATCTAAAATTCGTCCAGGTGTGCCGACAACAATGTCAGGTTGCTGATGATGCAATTTTTCGATTTGACGTTCTTTGTCACTACCACCGACAAATAAACTCATTTGCCATTCTTCTTCGCCGCTAGCTTCAAGTAATTGTTTCGCTAACTCATGCGTCTGTGCTGCCAATTCGCGACTAGGTGCGGTGATCACCAACTGAGGAAACTCGTGACCTTTTTCCAGCATACTTAGCAATGGCAATAGGAAGGCGTGCGTCTTACCACTACCCGTTTGTGATTCCACGATGGCATCGCGACCAGCTAATAATGTGGGGATAACTTGAATTTGGACAGGCGTTGGTTCGCGGAATCCAATTTTCTTCAAGCCTTGTTGCAATGATTCTGTTAATTGAAATGATTCAAAAGTTGTACTCATAAAATTCCTTTCGTGTTGAGCATGTCAGTGACACGCTGATCTTGACCGAGTTTCAAACTGATCTGTGAAACTCGCTCACTAATTCGTACTGTCCTGATAGGCTTTACCAGCCGAAATCAACTCGGCGATGATCTGGTCAATTTCTTTGGTATCTGCGGCATTCGCGCCACTTGCTAACGGATGGCCACCACCATGATGGGCCTTGGCAATTTCGTTGATGACTGGCCCCTTAGAACGGAAATGAACCCGATAAGTGCCGTCTTCTTTTTCAACAAACAGCGACCACAAGAGGACTTCGCGCAAACGACCCGGTGTGGAAACGACCGAATTAACCTGATCATCTTTAACGTTCAGATCGGCTAACATTTGCCGTGTAATCACTATATGTGCGGCACCATTGCCGTCAAAAATCAGCTTGTCATAAACAACCGACTGTAATTTCGCCTGATTCAATGAAATCTCATTCAGATTCTGGCTCACATCACTATGGCTGAATCCATGACCAACTAGTTGGGCTGCAACCTCAAAGGTATGTTGCGAAGTATCAGAATATAAGAAACGACCAGTATCACCGATGATCCCCGCATACAGCACGCGCGCAGCTTCTGTGTTCAATTTCAACTGACCGTTACTCGCATTGACGAGATCGACGATAATTTCTGAACAGCTGGAGGCCGTTGTGTCAACGTAATACATATCTCCATAAGCATCGTCATTAGGATGGTGATCGATTTTGATCAGATAATTGCCCGTATTGAAACGCTGATCACTCACACGCGGCGTATCCGCCGTATCCGTCACAATTACCAACGCATCTTGGTAAAAATCGTCCGCAACTTCTTCTGGTTGATTGATCCAAGTTAAATCGCCGACCGGACTGCCGACAATTTTGACTTTTTTATCCGGAAAACTAAATTTAATTGATTCGGCTAACCCAGACTGTGAACCTAGTGCGTCAGGATCTGGATTAGCATGACGATGGATAATAATTTTATCGCTAGCCACAATTTTTTTAATAATATCTTGTAAACTTGAATTCATAAAAACACTCCTTGTTTGTTAACTTAAATATCTTCAATGACTTGGCAAGTCACAATGGCTTTGGCTGCCAGCGTATGATCAGACATCACATCAATATCGAATGTCGTTCGCCGACGATTGGCATTGACCACTTTCAATCGAATTTCAACTTCATGATCGATCTGAACTAAGCGGAAATAATTCAAATCGATTTGATCGACCATACTCGCTTTTTGTTGATAAACGCGCAACGATCGCGTCGTCGCCAAGGTCAATAATTCCGATAAGACCCCAATCGACAGCGCGCCAATTTCATTAGCCATCTGTGGCGTCACATGTACACCCCAATTAGGAAAAATCTGCTCGGCGTCCTTCACTTCTTGTTCAATCGTATAAAGTGACTCGCTGACTTGATATTGGAGTGTCCATGTTCGTTCGTGTGAAAGCGGCAGATCATGTCCTTGAACGCTAGCGCGATTGACGATACCCACTAAACTGAAATCTCGATCAACAACGGGTATTAAATCAATTGAATTAGAGGTGAGTAAATGAATCGCATTTGCTAAAGAAGTATGCCGAGTGACCGTGATTGGGTTTTTAACCATCACCTTATCCAGCAAGGTCCCCTCGCTAAAACCGTGAATATCTTGCAGCGTCACAATACCAACCAAGCGACCTTTATCGGTGACCACGGAAAAACGTGTATTATTCGTACTCCGTCGTAACGCCTGATAATCGCTGACCTTTTGTGTCTGCCGCAACACTTGAATCTGTTCAACAGGCTCATAAACATCCGCAACAGTCATAATATCTTGCTTAATATTTTTATTTGAAATCTCCCGATTAATCAAGCTGGCAACGGTAAACGTATCGTAGTTCGTGCTGATCAGTGGCAACTCGGCTTCATCCGCCAAGCCAATAATTTCGGCATTAGCTTGAAAACCACCCGTAATCAAAACGGCCGCACCATGTGTGAGCGCAATTTTTTGTGCGCCATCGCGATTACCGACGATCACTAACGACATCGGCGAAATATAAGGAATCATCGCGGTTTCAGTCATGGCACCGATCACGAACTTATTCAGCGTTTTATTAATTCCCAATGCGCCACCAAGCACACGTCCATCGATCAAATCGAGAATATCTGCAAAAGAAAGCTCATCGAGTTTCTTCGGCCGATCTTTTTCAATTCTGACCGTCCCCACACGTTCAATTGTTGCGACCAGACCACTCGACTCGGCCGACTTGATTGCGCGATAAGCGGTACCCTCACTCACTTTGAGTTCACGCGCAAGCGCCCGCACTGAAACTTTGCGGCCAATCGGCAAGCTCTCTAAGTAGTGAATGATTTCTTCGTGTTTTGTCGCCAAAAAATCACCAACTCCAAATTGATGTATTATAACAGACCTAATAACTGTTTCATTCCTTCGTTAAGTATATCTGTTTTGGCGCTTAAAAACAATTCAGAGTTCGTGTTGGTTGCGCTATATCACGGGTTTAGACAAAATTGATAGGCATCACGTTGGAGATGACATTTAAAACTTCAAACTGATTCATGAAGGCTTTGTTTGCGTGAGGTAGGATTTAGTTTGGTTCCATCAGAACGCTCCAGAAAATAGTTGCGCCTCGCTGTGGGGATGACTTCAAGCCTTTTGAAGCCCACAAAAGTCTTGAAGATCACCCTTGTTCTAGCGGGACTATAGTTTTGCGGAAAACTAAATTCTTGCGTAACTCATCCGAGAACATTTAGAAAATAATCTGGTCCCGCAAGAACAATTTCACTGCGAGTCGCAACTTTTTCTTCCGCGTTCTGACTCATCTCGGCAGTTTTTTAGTGGTTACTCAAGTCAACGTCTAGTCCCGTGCGACTAATTTGTACCGCAACTTTGATTTCTAGAGGACGAAAGGCGGACGTGATGACCATTCCGACTTTTAAGCTGAACTGTTCTGAGCAAAGACAACAATGTCTAACAAGTTCGAGGAACACTGTTATTCAGATCCTCCACTAAATAAAATACGTTTAGGCAGAAGTTGCGGAAGAAAATAGTGGGATTGCAGTGGTATTTCTGTTAACGAGCGGTCTTTGTGAGTTTACAGAAAGGGAAAATGTGAGATCCGACGTTTTTCCGGAGCTCACATTTTGGGCGGAAGAATTTCGGGTCTACACTTTCTGGTGTTGGTAAAACTAATACCAGTTTTTATTTGCCAAAATAAATAGGACAT
>NZ_RHOW01000053.1 GCF_003946215.1 Lapidilactobacillus mulanensis | reverse complement strand
TGCCGTTCAAGAATGTGCATAAACACTTTAATTATTTGATTGTCCTCTTGACAGGAGCCGAGCCATCTTACTAGATCAATTTTCTTTTTTTCCAGTTAATTCGCGGGTTGAAAAACGGACCCAAATTAAGTTGATCATAACTAACAAGGTTGAGGAAATAAACACGCCGCTATAACCAAATGACCCTGAAACAAATGAGCCTAACATTGGACCGACAACATTACCCGTGGCCTGAAACGACTGATTGTAACTAAATATGCGTCCGGTAATTTCGTGTGGTGCATATTTGGCCAGTAAAGTTTGTACTTGGGGCAATAGTGCTGCATCCACGATCCCGACTAAGAATCGTAACGCGCCTAATTGCCAAATATTTTGCACGAACGCTTGTGGCCAATAAACCAGCAATCCCAATAACAACCCAAAGAATAGAATCTTGTGGGTGCCAATGCGATCACCAAGCGCACCGAATCGCGGCGCCGCAATCAATGTGGCGATCCCGGGAATCGAGGCGATGATCCCACTGGCAATATTTAAACTACCCGAGGAATGTCCCATGAGTTGGCGAACATACAAGCTTAGAACCGGGTTGATCGAATTATTAGAGGCTTGAATGATCAACGTGGTCACGAACATGCCGATAATGATCTGTGGATGTTCGAGACTCGTAAATAATTCTTTGATCGGTTTCTGCTCGCTTCTGGCAATCGGCGTGAAATGTTCATGAACTTTAAACACCGTGAGTAAAAAGACTAAGAACAATAACGAACCGGTAATGAAGAAAGTAAATCGATAACCGAACGCCGTTGCCACTATTCCGCCCAATAAGGGGCCTAGGAGCGTTCCGGTAACATTACCAGTGGTCAGTGTACCCAACGCTTGTCCACTGCGCTCAATCGGCGCCTCAGTGGCAATTAAGGCATTTGCGTTACTAATGTACCCTGAGAAAACACCTTGAAGAAATCTGAGTGCTACTAATTGATAAACATTGGTGACTAATCCCATCAGTGCGATCACAACAGCCATACCCAACGAGGCCCGCATTAACATTAACTTGCGTCCCTTTGCATCCGCGAGTCTGCCCCACATTGGTGAAATCAGTGCTGTCACCAAAAACGTCGATGAAAAAGTGATCCCACTCCATAAGTTTAATTGAACCCGCGAAAATTTTCCTAGCGAATCAATATATAACGACATGAATGGCGTGATCATGCTAAAGCCGACCCCGGCCATGAAATTACCAAACCACAAGACATGTAAGTTTTGTTGCCACTCAGGCAATTTAACTTTAATTCTTTTTGTTTTTGCCACGACATCTCTCCGTTCTCTCAGCGTGTTTAAACAAATAGAGGCCAGAACAGGATTCACCTGTTCCAACCTCTATTAATATAACATCAGTCATTACTTATCTGTGTTAGTATCCTTGAAGCCATATTTCTTGTTAAAGCGATCAACACGGCCATCTGCTTGGGTAAACTTCTGCTTGCCCGTGTAGAATGGATGTGAATCTGAAGTAATTTCCACACGAACTAATGGATATTCTTCGTCTTCAAATTCAACAGTTTCTTTTGATTGCTTAGTTGAGCCAGCGACAAATTTAAAACCAGTCGATGAATCCATAAATACAACTTTATGATAATCTGGGTGAATTGCTTCTTTCATTTTTCCTAACTCCTTTTCCCTAGCGTATTTGCTATGCTAGAGTCCATATACTCAATACTCATAGTTTCTAACAATTAACAATTTTACCATGGTGACCAGTAATTTACAATGCTTTTTTTTCAACAAAAGAGCTGTTCGTGACACCGCTCAGTTCCGGCTGTTCATTCTCATCGAGCATCTCGACGTCGGCACCTAATTGTTCTAGCTTCCACATCACGCGATCATAGCCACGCAAAATATTCTCGACTTTATGGATCGTCGTCGTGCCTTCTGCCATTAAACCAGCAATCATCAACGAAGCACCCGCCCGAATTTCATCGGCAGTCACATCAGTTCCCTGCAACTTATCCGTGTGGTGTAACAAAATAATATCATTCTCAACGGTGATGTTAGCACCCATCCGCACTAATTCAGGCACGTGACGAACGCGCTTAGGGTAAATCGTATCGACGATCATCCCCTCACCTTGCGCCTTTAACAGTAACGGGGTGATTGGTTGTTGCAAGTCAGTCGCAAAACCTGGATAAGGCATCGTTTTAACCGTGACCATTTTCAAATCACCGGTTGGATAGACATAAATACTATCTTCGACAATATCGAAATGAACGCCGATCTCTTCCATCTTCGCCAGAAAAGAATCTAAATGTTCGCTGATGATATTTTTGACCGTTACGCCGTTACCAACCGCCGCAGCCATCGCTAAATAAGTCCCTGCTTCGATGCGATCGGGAATGATCGTGTGCGAATTTCGCGCATACAAATGAGGCACGCCGTCGATTCTGATCGTGTCCGTTCCAGCGCCACGAACTTTGGCACCCATGTTGTTTAAAAAAGTCGCCAAATCAATGATTTCTGGTTCTTTAGCCACATTTTCGATCGTCGTTGTACCGGTCGCACGCACAGCCGCCAAGATCACATTGATCGTGGCACCAACAGACACCATGTCAAAATAAATCTTAGCGCCATGCAACCCTTCATCAGGCGCTTTAATAAACATGGCTCCCCGCTCATTACTGACGGTTGCACCTAACGCTTCGAAACCTTTAATGTGTTGATCAATTGGGCGCGGGCCAATATCATCCCCACCTGGCAAGCCAACAATTGCTTGACCAAAGCGGCCTAACAAGGCACCCATAAAATAATAAGACGCGCGTAAACTCTTAATTTTACCATTGGGCAATGGTCGTGAAATAATTTCAGTTGGATCGATTTCTAAACAGGTCCCATTCATTTCAGAAGGGACATTCATATCGTCAAGGATAGCTCTCAAATTTGTAACATCTTGGATCAAAGGAACGCCATCAAGTTGAACCTTTGACTCAGAAAGAATTGAAGCGGGAATGAGTGCAACGGTACTATTTTTAGCACCACCGATGACAACTTCACCGGATAGTTGCTTTCCGCCGTGGATAATCATTTTTTTCATGTGGCAGGTTCCTTATCGTCTTATAATTGCGAGAAATAGTTGAAATAAAGTCTTTTTTCATAAAATTATTATCTTATCATGATGCTAAAGTGTTTGAAGTGCAGCATTTAGTCATCATTTATAATCATATAGAATTCACGTGAAAAAAACAAGGCTTTTCTAGAAACTGTTCATCGGAAACCCACCATTTTTTCATTGTCGGTCCCACGGCTTCAGCATTCAAAAAAAAGCACCTCTCAATCTATTATTACAGATTGAGAGGTGCAAGATTAATTTTATGCTCAGCTATGGCAATACAAAAAATTATTTGCTTGTCTCGCCCCATGGATCTTCTGGTAAATCTGAAGCAGCCTTGATAAACGCCTTGAATAATCCTTCTGGACGCATTGGCCGTGACAAGAATTCTGGATGATATTGTGCAGCAACAAAGAATTTCTTCTCAGGCAATTCGATCACTTCAACCAAACGATTGTCTGGTGAAACGCCAGAGAAAACAAAACCATGTGCTGTCATTTCATCACGGAACTTATTATTGAATTCATAACGATGACGATGACGTTCTTGAATCACGGTTTGATTATCATATGCAGCCGCCGCAACTGAACCTGGCTTGAGCTTGCATGGATATAAACCTAAGCGTAATGTGCCACCAATGTTTTCAACATTTTCTTGATCTGGCATCAGATCGATAATGTTGTGTGGCGTGTCTGTGTTAACTTCAGTCGTGTCAGCATCTTGATAGCCTAAAACATTGCGCGCAAATTCAACACAGGCCATTTGCATACCCAAGCAAATACCCAAGAAAGGAATATCATGCTCACGTGCATATTTAATGGCGGTAATTTTACCTTCAAGACCACGATTACCAAAACCACCGGGAACCAACAAACCTTGGGTATCGCCCATATATTCAGCGATATTCTCTTCGGTCAGATCTTCAGCTTGAACTTTAACGATTTCAATTTCAGAATCGTATAAGTAACCGGCATGCTTCAACGCTTCCGAAACAGAAATATAAGCATCTTGCAATTCAACATACTTACCGACCAACGTGATCTTTGTCTTGTGTTGTAAATGCTGGACGCGTTGTTCGAGTTGTTGCCATTCTGTCATATCGGCTTTGGGTGTGTCCAAATGTAAATAATCGCAGACGATTTGATCCATGTTTTGTTTCTGTAAATTCAATGGAATCGAATAAAGTGTTGCAACATCGAGCGATTCGATGACCGCTTCAGGATCAACGTCACAGAAGAGTGCGATTTTATTGCGCATCTCCTGAGAAATCGGTTTTTCAGTCCGCACAACTAAAATATTGGGTTGAATCCCCACGCTGCGTAATTCCTTGACACTATGCTGTGTCGGTTTGGTTTTCATCTCGCCGGCTGCACGCAAGTAAGGCACTAACGTCGTATGAATGTAAATAACATTCTCTGCGCCGACTTCTGCTTTCATTTGACGTAAAGCTTCCAAATAAGGCAATGACTCAATATCACCAACTGTCCCACCAACTTCGGTGATGATGACATCTGAATCTGTCGTATTAGCAGCACGCATGATCCGATCTTTGATCATATCGGTAATATGCGGAATAACTTGCACCGTAGCACCGTTATAATCGCCACGACGCTCACGGCGGATCACCTCTGAATAAACTTTACCAGTTGTCACATTAGAATAACGGTTTAAATCGTTATCAACGAAGCGTTCGTAATGACCTAAGTCTAAATCTGTTTCAGCGCCATCATCGGTCACAAAAACTTCACCATGCTGATACGGATTCATTGTTCCTGGATCGACATTGATATAAGGGTCGAACTTTTGCATGGTGACCTTGAGCCCGCGGTTCTTAAGCAAACGGCCTAAAGATGCAGCGACGATTCCTTTGCCTAACGAAGAAACAACGCCACCAGTTACGAAGATATACTTTGTCATTTTGACACTCCTTTTGATATTGTTTGACGCACTTGGGGATTTCAACAAAAAAACAAAACAAAGCCTCCTATTCAGATTGTGAGAATAGGAGGCTTTTACGCGATCGACTTTACTAATACAAGTAAAGTGCCCAAAAGATATAGTACCTAGAAATAACGAAAACGTCAAGTCTGAATTCTTGAAGGATGAAACAAAGTGGGTCCTTCACGCACGCAGAACTAACGCCACCAACCGAATGAGCCGTTGATCCTAGTTCACCGCAATCACCCCAACAAGCTACAAAAAAAGACTAACCAGGTTTCCTGGTTAGTCTTTAGATGTTTGATCTTATTTGGCAATGACTACTTGTCGTCATCGTCACTACTATCGTCGTCAGAAAAATCGTCACTATCATCAGAATCATCGTCGTCATCTGCACTGAAATCTGCATTAGCCGTGTCGACCAATTCATCGTCGTTAAATTCAGACAATTGTCCTTCGATCCCGTCATCTAGCTCATCGGTATCATCTTCATCATCGGAATCATCCAATTCACTGATACTTGGCGTCTTGAACGGTGCAACCGTTGAAGTATCAGACGTATCGTCATCATCATCAGTGTCACCGACAGCCAATGAATCATCATCTTCAGGATCATCATCGTTATAATCGATCACATCATCATCATCGGAAACGTCAGCTAAGAAGGCATTAACTTTATGGCGACGTTTCTTACGTGGTGTTTCTTCGTCATCTTCAGGATGATTAACTTCTTCATCGACTGAATCGAATGGATACCACTCCCGCAATCCCCAAACGTTTTCGCCTAAAGAAATGAATCCACCGGCTTCGTTTAAATCAGTATAAAATTGGCCTAAACGTGCGCGAATTTCAATGTCACTTTTACCTAAATATGTTTGAATTTGGTTAACGATATCAGCAAAAGACATTGCTTCGCCTTTTTCTTCTAAAATGGCGTGAGCAACCTCAATCATTGATAGTTCGGATTTCTTCTGACCCGCAAAAATTTCTAGTTGCACGGGGACACATCCTTTCAGCAATCTATTTTTAATAATACTCGATTATTGTTGGAAAATCAATCTTAATTGGTATTTTCCTAATTGTTCTTGACCCGTAAATAATTGATAATCCACATCAATTTTACCCGCGACTGGTTGATCTTGAGTCTCAACTTTCACGCGAGTCGTGCGCGTTAGAATTGGGATCTGCCCATACGGCGTCGAATAAACCGCGTCAGTTTCTTGATCCAGATAGAAATGCAACTGTAACCGCATCTGCCCCTGACCGCGCGTTAAAATAATCCCGCCGTCTTTTTGAATTTTCAAAGTGACTGGCGTTTTGGCCGTCGTTTCTGGATCGATCTCCTCGTAACGAAGATATGTGGTTTCATCCATTCTGATCAGTTGACCAGGCTCATCGAAGGCATGATCTTCAGTCTGACCGTCTTGTTCTAAATGGGTGGTCAATTGAATTCGCACTGGTAATTGTGACTTTGAATTCTGCGTGCTTATCACCTCGATTGACAATATATTTTCATTAAGTATAAATCATTGCTACAGATTTATCAGAAAAATTGTATTATTTTAATAGATTTTATCCTTTTTTAACGCAAAAAGCCACGAGTTACGCTATACTAAAGTCAAGAAAACCAATTGATCTGATTTTCTGTAAATCATTAATGACTTATTTATATTAAAAACTGATCGAAAACGATCATGAAAAATAAGGAAGTGGTCAGATGCGAAACGTTGTTGTCTTACCTCGTGAAAAAGTTCTTCGCGATCCAGTTCAAAATTATATCCACGTCACGCATCAGGTTATTTTAGATTTGATCAACACCTCAGAATTTCAGCGGCTCCGCCGAATTAAACAACTCGGCGCCTCCGCATTTACTTTTCATGGTGCAGAACACTCACGCTTCACGCATTCTTTGGGCGTTTACGAAATTACGCGCCAAATTTGCAATAATTTTCAGCGTAACTACCCCACGCAAACACCTGGTGACGGTTTGTGGGATGACAACGAACGCATTGTCGCCTTATGTGCAGCACTACTCCACGATATTGGTCACGGACCAAATTCTCATACATTTGAACATATTTTTAACACCGATCATGAAGCCATCACGCGGGCAATCCTGACTTCGCCAGATACCGAAGTTAACCACGTTCTTAAAGAAGTTAGCGACACTTTTCCCGAAGAAGTTGCCAGTGTCATCGGTAAAACTTATCCGAATCCACAAGTTGTCCAAATGATCAGCAGTCAAATCGACGCTGATCGTATGGATTACCTGTTGCGAGATGCTTATCACACCGGCACGAAATACGGTATGTTTGATCTCACTCGTATTTTGCGCGTAATGCGCCCTTATAAAAATGGCATCGCGTTTGAAAGCGATGGTATGCATGCCGTTGAAGATTATATTGTCTGTCGCTTCCAAATGTACCAACAAGTTTATTTCCATCCCGTCAGTCGTTCGATGGAAGTGATTCTCGATCATTTATTACATCGTGCTAAATATCTCTATGAACACGGTCAAATGAACGGCAGCCAAACGCCAACGTTACTGGTGCCATTTCTAGAAAATGATTTTACGCTTAAAGATTATTTGAAACTCGATGATGGCACCCTCACCACCTATTTCACTTTGTGGCGTGATTATTCGGATGATATTTTACGTGACCTTGCTTCCCGTTTCCTAGATCGTCGTCCCTTTAAATCTGCCCGGTTCACGCAAGAAACACGCGATCTCATCCCTGAATTACAGCGATTGATCGAAGAAGCAGGTTATGATCCAACTTATTACACCGCGATCAACGATAGCTATGATTTACCGTATGATGCTTATGATCCCTCTTCACGTGAGCCGAAAACTCAAATCGAGTTAATGGAACAAGATGGCACCTTACGTGAATTATCAACTGTCAGTCCAATTGTGGCCGCTATTACCGGCAAGAGTAGTGGCGATGAACGCTTCTTCTTCCCAAGAGAAATGATCCATCCCACCGAATTACAATTATTTGAACCTCTCTATCAGAAATTTCAAAGTTATTTGCACAACGATAGTTTGATCGATCCCCGTAAAAACTAATCATTAAGAAAGCGAGTCGCAATAGATGCTCAAAGAATTTAAAACTTTTATTTCTCGCGGTAGTGTTCTCGACATGGCCGTGGGTGTTTTGATCGGTGGCGCATTCAACACGTTAGTTGCCTCCCTCACCAAAAACTTATTAAGTCCGTTGATCGGGTTGTTCGCGAATTCGATTAATCTGTCTTCGATTACATTCAAAGTTGGTGCGGCAACATTCACCGTTGGTACATTCTTGGATGATGTGATTCAATTCTTGATCATGATGTTTGTCATCTTCATGATCGTGAAAATATTTAATCATATGCGTGACTTGAATCAAACGGAGGAAGCTTCAGAAACCCCGATTCCTGCCGAGGAACAATATTTGAAAGAAATCCGCGACTTACTCGCAAACCAAAGTCATCACGATTCTGATCCAATCAATAAACAAGAATAATTCAAGAACGTTAACCATAAAAAAAGCATGATTTTCAAAGTTTGATCAAACAAACCTTGAAAATCATGCTTTTTGTTTACCTTTATTTAGTGTTGGATGAAGCGATTAACAAATAAGGGACTGACTGCTTCATTTTCGTGGATGCGTTTGATGGCATCACCGATCAACGGACCAACCGAAACCTGGATCATTTTATCGATGACCCTTTCTTTTGGTAGATTGATTGAATCAGTGACGACCAAACGTTTGATTGCAGAATCAGTAATGCGCTGAATCGCAGGACCAGACAGGACTGGATGCGTAAAACAAGCATATACTTCGGTGGCACCGGCATCAACCAATGCTTGTGCTGCCAGGGTAATTGTTCCCGCGGTATCGATCATATCGTCAATAATAATTGCCCGCTTGCCCTTGACGTTGCCGATAATATTCATCACTTCAGCCACGTTAGCTCTGGGACGACGCTTGTCAATAATCGCGATCGGCGTTTTTAAGAAATCAGCCAGCCGGCGAGCACGACCCACGCCACCATGATCAGGAGAGACAACAACTGCCCCTTCTTCCAAATGATTTTCTAAGAAATAGTCAGCCAAAAGTGGTGACCCGACCAAGTGATCAACTGGAATATCGAAGAAGCCTTGAATTTGTGCAGCATGAAGATCGAGCGCAACAATTCGATCTGCGCCGGCACGTTGCAACATATCTGCCACTAATCTGGCCGTGATCGGTTCGCGTGCGCGCGTCTTGCGATCTTGGCGTGCATAACCGTAATAAGGAATCACAGCGTTGATTGTTTGAGCAGAAGCACGACGTAAGGCATCGATCATGATCAATAACTCCATCAAGTTATCATTCACGGGTGCAGAAGTCGATTGGACGAGATAAACGTCACAACCACGAATACTTTCATCGATATTGATTTGAATTTCGCCATCTGAGAAACGTGTGACCGAAGACTTGCCAAGCGGAACACCAACAGTTGCTGCAACTTTCTCCGCAAGCGGTTTGTTAGAATTCAGTGCAAAAATTCTGAGCTTTGAATCTGCGTAATTATTTGTCATCGTTTCCTCCCAAATGTTAGACCCATTAGATTAAATTCTATAACCAATTCTGGTCGTGAGCAAGCGGTAATTTTTGCCAATAATCATTTTTATTCACCTGACGCGCGCGGGCAATTGCCATCGCGTGTTCGGGAATATCATCGGTGATCGTCGAACCGGCGGCGACAAAACTGTGTTGTGCCAAGTCTAACGGCGCAATTAAATTACTATTACTGCCGATAAAACTGTGGTCACCAACATTGGTATGAAATTTCTGAACGCCGTCATAATTAACGAAGACGACCCCGCAACCGACATTAATATCTGTGCCCAGCGTAGCATCACCAACATAAGTTAAATGACCAACTTTAGTTCTTGCACCAATTGTGGCATTCTTGATCTCACAAAAATTGCCAATATGCGCCTCTTCGCCGATCACCGCTTTAGGACGGAGGTGACTGTTGGGACCGATATCAGAATGTGACATCATTTCAGCCTCTTCAACTGTCGAACTCGTTACATGAACGTGATCGTGAAGTTTAGCATCGACTAGTTCAGAAAGCGAACCAATATAACAATCACTGCCGATTTCCGTGTGACCCTTCAAATTAACTTCGCCTTCAACAATTGTATCGGGGGCGATTTTAACATCGATATCGATGTGAGTTGTTGCTGGATCGATCAAAGTCACCCCATCGCGCATATGTTGCGTGTTAATGCGTTCTTGCATGATCTGCGTAGCCTTGGCAAGTGCGACGCGATCATTGACACCGAGTGATTCTGAAAAATTAGGCATTTGATAGGCTGCAATAATACCGCCGGCTGCCTTGACGATTTCCATAACATCCGTTAAATAATATTCACCCTGCGCATTATGATTAGTCACCTGATGAAGTGCGTTGAACAGAGTCGCATTATCGAAACAGTAGACACCTGTATTCATTTCTTTAACGGCGGCTTCTTCTTTAGTCGCATCTTTTTGTTCGACGATCTTTTCGACGATCCCGATATCATTACGAATGATACGGCCATAGCCAGTTGGATCATCTGCTTTAGCCGTCAAAACAGTCGCCTTGGCACCCTTAGCCTGATGATAGGCAAATAATTTTTCAAACGTTTTCGCCGTCAATAAGGGGGTATCCCCACTGACAACCAACGTCATGCCTTCTTTATCACCAATAATTTTTTCAGTCTGTAAAACGGCGTGCCCGGTTCCTAATTGTTCTTCTTGAAACGCATATTCACTACGATCACCTAAAAGATCTTCAACCGCTTCGGCACCATGACCCACGATCGTCACGATTTGATCTAGACCAGCTGCTTCGACTTGAGTCAACACATGATCGACCATCGCGCGTCCGCAAACTTGATGCAACACTTTATAAAGTTTTGATTTCATCCGTGTACCCTGACCTGCAGCCAGGATTACAGCATAACGACTTGACATAATGAGCTTCCCTTCATCCAGATAAAGCTGAAAAATAGTTCTATTTTTATGATAGCTTAACGAGGCAATTTTCTCAACATCTCAACCAAAAAAACACAGGATGCGGATGACAAAAATAGCCGATCAGGCCCTATTCCTGCTTCGAAGTCTGAACTGCCACCAGTTTATCTAAATAATTGCCTAACTGCACCTCAATTTGATCCGTTTGCGTGTTGATTTCAACAATTTTGAGCAAGGACGTGTAGTCTTGAATCAAACGTTGCCCCTTAAAGGATGTTTCTGCAAAAACGGTGATGCCGACCAAGTGTGCTTGAAATTCTTTAAGTAGATCGTGCATGCCGCGAATCGTGCCGCCGCCCTTCATGAAATCATCGACGATAACCACATGAGCACCTTCAGACAGACTTCGTTTAGACAACTCCATTTTTTGAATACGGTCAGAAGAAGCCGAAACATAATTCACGCTGACAGTCGCGCCTTCGGTAATTTTCGCATCGCGGCGTGCAATCACAAATGGCACGCCTAAATAACCCGCAACACTTTGAGCAATCGGGATCCCTTTTGTGGCCACGGTCATGACGGCATCGACCTTTTGCCCTGAATATTGTGCCGCAATCAAACGCCCGATCACCTTTAAATAATTCGGATTACCGAGCAAGTCAGACAAATAAAGATAGCCGCCCGGCAATAAGCGTTCTTTGTCGGCCAGTTTTCCCGCCATTAACTCTAAAAATTCAGTCGCAACTGGCACGCTAACACCAGGAAAATATTCCACGCCACCGGCAGCACCAGGTAATGTTTGCACATTGCCTAGTCCACGAGCTTTAAAAGCACGCTTGATTATTCCCAAATCTTCGCTGATCGATGATTTGGCAGAACTATATCGTTTCACAAAAAATGGCAGTGAAACTAATTGACGCGGATGATCCAACAGAAAGTTCGTCATATCAATTAGACGATCACTACGTTTAACCTTCATCACAAATATCTCCTTATACTCCAGTCGTGAGTGATAATCACTCAACCAACTCGCTATCGATTCCTAATAACGCTCTGAATTAGTAGCCGAAAAGTAACAAATATCGAAATTATAACATTCATTGTTCGTCTTTTTATCATACCACAAAAATAATTGGAAAATGATGTTTTTCAGTTTATTTATAATGGGCTATGTATGGTGTATGTGTAAAAATGCGATAACATCTTTGTCTACCTTCGGTCGCGGCTGTGTGGGGCAAGTGACGGCGGACTGTGGGAACGGTTCCAGGCTTTCCCCTAAGTTCTGGGGAAAGTCTTCCACCTCGATTTCGAGATTTTTCTCAGT
>NZ_RHOW01000052.1 GCF_003946215.1 Lapidilactobacillus mulanensis | reverse complement strand
CGGGAAGTAGCTCAGCTTGGTAGAGCACTACGTTCGGGACGTAGGGGTCGCCGGTTCAAATCCAGTCTTCCCGATTTTAAGAGTCAGAAGTCATGTTAAATGATTCTGGCTTTTATTTTTTTGCGGCATAATGACACTGTTTTCGTGAATTTGGGTTTTAATAGTTGGCTTTCATTGAATAATCTTTTATAATAATGGTCAACGAAGGTCAAAATGTTTTTGATCGGTGGAGGCTAATAAATAATAAAAAGGATTTTGTGATGGCTGGACAAAATATTTCTGATATCATTGAAGCATATTTGAAACAAATATTGGCAGAACAGCAGCAGATCGAGATCAATCGCTCCGACATCGCCGCTCAGTTCAATTGTGTGCCTTCACAAATCAATTACGTGATCAAGACTCGATTCAATCAACAAAAGGGTTATTGGGTCGAGAGCAAGCGTGGCGGTGGAGGTTACATCCGCATTGAAAAATTACATTTCAGTGATGTCAATCATTATATTGATCGGCTTTTGGAATTGATTAGTTCACGCGTTACAGAAGATGAGTTACAGATTTTTTTGCAGCAACTCTATGGTAATGACATGATCACGAAACGTGAGGCGCAGATGGTCGCGGTCTTAGCGGATCATCAAACGCTTAATATTGATAGTCGGTCTGCCGAAGAAACATTGCGCGCTAATTTATTGATTGCATTACTAAATAGTTTACGTTATCAGCGAATGTAGTTGGTAATGTCCAGTTGAAAGGGAAGGTGTTCGCTTGGATAATTTATTTACAGAAAGTGCAAGTCAGGTTTTGATGATTGCCCAGGAACAGGCACGCTATTTTCGTCATCATGCCGTTGGAACGGAGCATTTGTTACTTGCATTAACCATCGAAAGTAATGGTATTGCTGGTAAAACATTACGTCAGCTAACGATTACGCCGGATTATGTTAAAGAAGAAATTGAGCGGTTTACTGGTTATGGCTCTTCAGATGTTCAAGAGACCGAAGATAAGGACGGATATTTGCCATATTCACCAAAGTCGAAACAGATTCTTGCTTATGCTGGTGATGAGGCAAAGCGTCTCGGTGCAGTTAAAATTGGTACGGAACATATTTTACTTGGCCTTTTACGCGAAGATGACATCCTAGCCTCTAGAATTTTAACTAATCTAGGTTTGAGTCTTTCAAAAACTAAACAGTTATTATTGAAAAAAATGGGTTTGTCCGAGTCAGCTATTAAGCGTAAGGGGCAACCCGCAAAAGCCAATCAAGTCAATCAACAAACGCTGACGCCTACATTGAATTCATTGGCGCGCGATTTGACCCAAGCCGCAACTGAAAATAAGATGGATCCTGTCGTTGGACGCGAACGTGAAGTCAAACGAGTAATTCAGATTTTGAGTCGTCGAACTAAAAACAATCCCGTTTTACTTGGCGAACCTGGTGTTGGTAAAACTGCTATTGCTGAAGGTTTAGCACAGCGGATCGTTGCGGGTAATGTGCCAGCGGACATGCGTGAAAAACGTTTGATGATGTTAGACATGGGTTCATTGGTTGCAGGTACAAAATATCGTGGTGAGTTTGAAGATCGTTTGAAGAAAGTGATCGATGAAATTTATCAAGATGGTCAAGTTATTTTATTCATCGATGAATTGCATACGTTAATTGGTGCAGGTGGTGCAGAAGGTGCCATCGATGCTTCTAATATTTTGAAACCAGCGTTGGCTCGTGGCGAGCTACAATTGATCGGTGCGACGACGCTGGATGAATATCAAAAGTATGTTGAAAAAGATTCCGCACTAGAGCGTCGATTTGCCACTGTGCAGATCGACGAGCCATCTCCTGCAGAAACTGAAGAAATTTTGCGTGGATTACGGCCACGATATGAGGCACATCATGGTGTAACTATTACTGATGAGGCGCTTCATGAGGCGGTTGTGTTAGCTGATCGTTATATTACTGGACGTTTCATGCCCGATAAGGCGATTGATTTAGTTGATGAGTCGGCAGCTAAGGTACGGCTGGATGTCGCTGATGATATGAGCCCCACCGAACAAATGCAGCAGGAATTAAATGAATTGATCAACAAAAAAGAAACTGCCATTGAACAACAGAACTTTGAAAAGGCAGCCAGTATCCGCGAAAAAGAAATGGCTGTTAAACAACAGTTGGAAACTTTCGATCCTGCCGAGCATTCAGTTCGAACCGACATTCAAGTTAAAGCAGAAGACGTCGCCGAAGTTGTTTCTGAGTGGACCGGCGTCCCCGTGACACAGTTGCAGAAAAAAGAAAGCGAACGCTTGATCAATCTCGAAAAAATTCTTCATGCCCGCGTTGTTGGTCAAGACGAAGCTGTTGTTTCAGTTTCACGCGCGATCCGTCGTGCTCGCAGTGGCTTGAAGGATCCACAGCGACCAATCGGCTCGTTCTTATTCTTAGGACCAACCGGTGTCGGTAAGACGGAATTGGCGAAGGCATTAGCTGAGGCTATGTTTGGTTCCGAAGACAACATGATTCGCATCGACATGTCAGAATATATGGAACAATTTACAACGTCTCGTTTGATCGGGTCACCTCCTGGCTATGTTGGCTATGATGAAGGTGGCCAATTGACCGAGAAGGTTCGCAACAAGCCTTATTCTGTTGTACTGTTTGATGAAGTTGAAAAAGCTCATCCAGATGTTTTCAATTTACTCTTACAAGTTTTGGATGATGGTTATTTAACGGATGCCAAGGGTCGTCGGGTCGATTTTCGCAATTCGATCTTAATTATGACCTCGAACTTGGGTGCCACTGCACTGCGCGATGACAAGAATGTTGGTTTCAGCAACTATAGTGCCACGAGTCAGTATAAACAAATGCAATCTAAGATCTTGGAAGCAACGAAGCAGTTCTTCCGGCCAGAGTTTCTTAATCGGATCGATGAAACGGTTATTTTCCATTCACTGACACGTGATCAGTTGCGTGTGATCGTTAAAATCATGGCAAAACGTTTGTTGGCTCGTTTGGAAGAACAAGAAATCGATGTTAAAATCACACCAGCTGCAATGGATATCATTGCGACGGATGGGTATGATCCTGATTATGGGGCACGACCAATCCGCCGCGCTTTACAGCGTGACATTGAAGATAAAGTTAGCGAAATGTTATTGAGTAAAGAAATCCATAAGGGTTCATCATTGACTATTGGTGGTAGCAAAGGCAAAATTACATTTGCAGTTCATCAGCAAGAAGCAACGGATAGTCAGAAGACTGTCAAAATCTAGTGTGCAAATAATTCAATGTTAACTAAGAAAAGCTAGGGGAACCTAGCTTTTTTGTTGCCGTTTATGCTATGCTTGACGAGAATTCTTAGTAGGTGAAGAGGTATTTTATGACAGAATTAGTAACGACCGTTTCTAGCTTGCAGCAGGCAGAAGCCTTATTGTCGGCTGGGGCAGATCGCTTATATTTAGGTGAAGATTATTTTGGGTTGAGATTGCCGCACAGTTTTTCTCGCGAAGAATTGTCGGATGTGGTCTCGTTGGCGCATGCTAAGGGTAAGCAGGTCACAGTAGCAGTCAATGCCATTTTCCATAATGACCGGATCAAAAAAGTTGGCGAGTATTTAGCCTTCTTGCAAGAAATAGCCGTCGACGAAATTGCCGTCGGTGATCCTGGTGTGATTTATTTATTGCAACAGTTGCAGATAACGATTCCTTATATTTATGACGCGGCTGATTTAGTTACGAGCTCACGTCAAATCAATTTCTGGGCGAAACATCAAGCCCACGCTGCAGTGTTGGCGCGCGAGATTCCATACGAAGAAATGGTGCCATTGTCTCAAGCGGTTAACATTCCGGTTGAGGTTCTCGTCTATGGTGCCACCGCGATTCATCAGTCTGGTCGGCCCTTGTTAAACAACTACTCGAACTTTGTCCAGGAACATTTAGAGGAGACAGATCGTGAACGTGGCCTCTTCATTGCTGCGCCACATCATCCAGAAACCCATTATTCGATTTATGAAGATGTGAATGGCACCCATATTTTTGCCAATAATGATGTGGATCTGATGACCGTTTTACCTAAACTCTGGCAATTAGGACTACAACGTTGGAAATTAGATGGTTTGTATGCGGATGAGACGACTTTCCCCAAAATTGTTGAGGCATTTAATCAAGCCCGACAATTATTAGATCAACAAACAGCAAGCAATGAAGAACTTGCCACATTAGATCAGGTTGTGCAGCAATATCAACCTGATGAACGGGGATTGGATCTGGGATTCTTCGACCTGGATCCAGATGAGGTGAAATAAAATGCAAAATATTAAAGTGAAACATCCAGAAGTCTTAGCACCCGCGGGTACGCCAGAAAAGTTACGAATTGCAATCGATTATGGTGCGGACGCGGTTTATATTGGCGGAGACGCCTATGGTTTGCGTTCTCGCGCTGGCAATTTTTCTTTTGAGGAAATGGCTGCAGGTGCTCAGTATGCTCATGAGCGAGGTGCTAAGGTCTACGTCGCGGCCAATATTGTGGCGCATGAGCAGAATTTGGCAGGCGCAGGTGAATTTTACCGTCATGTTCGCGATGCTGGTGTTGATGCAGTGATCGTTTCTGATCCGTCATTGATCGAAGCCGCGATTACCGAAGCACCCGGCTTGAAAGTTCATTTATCGACACAAGCTTCTGCAACAAACTATGAGACGCTTAATTTTTGGAAAAACGAAGGTCTCGAACGGGTCGTCTTAGCTCGCGAAGTGGGTATCGATGAGATCAAGGAAATGCGCCAACACACGGATATTCAAATCGAAGCGTTTGTTCATGGTGCGATGTGTATTGGCTATTCAGGTCGTTGTGTCTTATCGAATCATTTAAGTTTGCGTGATGCCAATCGTGGTGGTTGCGCACAGAATTGTCGCTGGAAATATGATTTGTTTGATATGCCAGAGAACGGTCAGAAACGTGAATTGATGGGTCATGGTCCCGATGGGAAATTAGAAAAATTCTCAATGAGTGCCGTTGATATGTCCATGATCGAACATATTCCAGATTTAGTTGAAGCAGGTGTTGATTCATTAAAAATCGAAGGTCGCATGAAAACAATTCATTATGTTTCTACGGTTGCCAATGTTTATTCAACGGCGGTACGTTCTTATTGTAATGATCCAGAACACTATCAACTTGATCCGGCTTGGGTAGATGAGCTTTGGAAAGTGGCACAACGTGAGTTATCAACTGGTTTTTATTACGGTGTGCCAGATGAAAATTTCCAATTATTTGGTAAGCGCCGGCGGATGCCTCATTATGCTTTTGTTGGTCAGGTGTTGGATTATAATGATGAGACTCACCAAGTGACGGTTCAGCAACGGAATAATTTCGGTGTTGGTGACGCGATTGAATTTTATGGTCCTCAATTTGCACATCACGCACAGACCGTCAAAGATTTATTCGATGATGAAGATCAAGCTATTGAACGCGCGCCTCATGCCATGCAAGTCGTACACTTCACCTGCGATCAACCGGTTAAGAAAGGTGATTTCGTTCGCGCACAAGAAGTGTGATTCATGGCAATGCGATACGCAAGGTTTGACAAGCGTGCTTTAATCTACTATACTTGTAAAGTCTAAAAAGAACTGTAGCTATATATTGCAGTATCACGCCGATCTATTGTCCGGTTAGTGATTATAGAGTACAAAAACAATGAGTTAAACGAATTGTTTTTGTCTTTTTTTTGCTCAAAAAAGATAAAAATAGTTGATTTAACCAAATTGTAATATTTGTAATCTTTTAGTAATACTAATGCTACTGAATTTTTTTGAAGGGGTGAACAGTTTGACAGGACATATCGTGAAATATGGTAAACATCGGACTCGTCGTTCTTATGCACGAATTAAAGAAGTCTTGAATTTACCAAATTTGATCGAGATTCAATCAAATTCTTACCAATGGTTTTTAGATGAAGGCCTCCAAAGCATGTTTCAAGATATCATGCCAATTGATGACTTCGCTGGAAATCTTTCGTTGGAATATGTTGGATACAAATTACTCGAACCAAAATATACAGTTGAAGAGGCACGTCAACATGATGCGAACTATTCCGCACCGTTGCATATCACACTCAAACTCACTAATCACGAAACCAATGAGATCAAGACTCAAGATGTCTTCTTTGGCGATTTCCCATTAATGACTGAACAGGGTACCTTTATTATCAATGGTGCCGAACGAGTTATTGTTTCTCAGTTAGTTCGTTCACCTGGTGTTTATTTCAATTCTTCAATTGATAAAAACAGTCGTACATTATATGGCACAACAACGATCCCTAACCGTGGTGCTTGGCTGGAATATGAATCTGATGCCAAGGATATTTCGTATGTTCGAATTGACCGGACGCGTAAATTGCCATTGTCTATTTTAATTCGTTCACTTGGTTTCGGATCTGATTCTGAAATTGTCGACATTTTAGGCGAGAATGATAGCCTGATGGCAACGATGGAAAAAGATATTCATAAAGATACTTCAGATTCTCGTGTCATTGAGTCTTTGAAGGATATTTACGAACGGTTACGCCCAGGCGAGCCCAAGACAGCTGACAGTTCACGTTCATTGCTGTATTCTCGTTTCTTCGATCCAAAACGTTACGACCTTGCACCAGTTGGCCGTTATAAGATCAACAAGAAATTGGGCTTGAAGCATCGTTTGATCAACCAAACTTTGGCTGAAACATTAGCAGATCCTGATACCGGTGAAATTTTAGCCACTAAGGGAACTTTAGTTGATCGCGAAGTCATGGATAAATTGAATCCATATTTAGCACGCGATGATTTCAAGACCCAAACATTCGAGCCTTCAGACGAAGGTGTTGTGACTGAACCAATGACGATCCAAACAATCAAAGTTGTTTCGCCTAATGATCCTGAAAAGGAAGTTCGTCTGATCGGTAATGCTAATATTCCTGTGGAAATTAAACATATTACGCCGGCAGATATTATTTCCTCGATTAATTATTTCTTGAACCTACGTGAAGGTTTAGGCTCAACGGATGATATTGATCACTTGGGTAACCGTCGGATCCGTTCTGTTGGTGAGTTGTTACAGAATCAATTTAGAATTGGTTTAGCACGGATGGAACGTGTTGTTCGTGAGCGGATGTCAATTCAAGATATCGCGACCGTTACACCTCAACAATTGATCAACATTCGTCCTGTTGTCGCTTCAATCAAGGAATTCTTCGGTTCTTCACAATTGTCACAATTCATGGATCAAACTAATCCATTAGGCGAGTTGACTCATAAACGTCGTCTTTCTGCCTTAGGGCCTGGTGGTTTAACTCGTGATCGTGCCGGATATGAAGTTCGTGACGTTCACTATACTCATTATGGTCGTATGTGTCCGATTGAAACGCCAGAAGGTCCTAACATTGGGTTGATCAATAGTCTGGCTTCATACGCCGTTGTTAATAAATACGGCTTTATTGAAACACCATATCGTCGTGTTGCTTGGACTGATCATAAAGTTACCGACAAAATCGACTATTTGACTGCCGATGAAGAAGATAATTACATTGTGGCTCAGGCCAACTCACCATTGAATGATGATGGTAGTTTTAAAGATGAAACCGTCTTAGCTCGTCACAAAGATGATAATATTGAAATCAGCCCCGAAAAAGTCGATTACATGGACGTTTCACCTAAACAAGTTGTCGCCGTCGCTACAGCTTGCATTCCTTTCTTGGAAAATGATGATTCTAACCGTGCCTTGATGGGCGCCAACATGCAACGTCAGGCCGTTCCTTTGGTTGATCCACACGCACCATTAGTGGGTACTGGGATGGAATATGTTGCTGCACATGATTCCGGTACAGCTTTGTTAGCTAAAGCGGCTGGTACAGTCGAGTTCGTGGATGCTAAAGAAGTTCGGATCCGTCGTGAAGACGGTACTCTGGATAAGTATCAGTTGATGAAGTTCCGTCGTTCTAATGCAGGTAAGAGTTATAATCAACGTCCAATCGTTGCCAAAGGCGATCATGTTGATTTAAGCGAGATCATCGCTGATGGACCAGCCATGGAAAATGGTGAATTAGCTTTGGGTCAAAACCCACTGATTGCCTTCATGACTTGGAACATGTATAACTTTGAAGATGCCGTTGTTTTATCAGAACGCTTAGTTAAAGATGACGTTTATACGTCGATCCATATTGAAGAATACGAATCTGAAGCACGTGATACCAAATTAGGACCTGAGGAAATAACTCGGGAAATTCCTAACGTCGGTGAAGATGCTTTGAAGGATTTGAATGAATTTGGTATCGTTCGTATCGGTGCTGAAGTTCGTGATGGTGATATTTTAGTTGGTAAGGTAACGCCTAAGGGTGTCACTGAATTATCAGCTGAAGAGCGTTTGCTACACGCAATTTTCGGTGAAAAAGCGCGTGAAGTTCGTGATACTTCTTTGAAGGTTCCACATGGTGGTGGCGGTATTATTCAAGACGTCAAGATTTTCACCCGTGAGGCTGGAGACGAATTATCTCCTGGCGTTAACATGATGGTTCGTGTCTATATCACTCAGAAACGTAAGATCCAAGTCGGTGATAAGATGGCCGGACGTCATGGTAATAAAGGTACGGTTTCAATCGTTGTTCCTGAAGAAGATATGCCATTTATGCCAGATGGTACACCAATTGACATTTTATTGAACCCAATGGGTGTTCCTTCTCGTATGAATATCGGTCAGGTTTTGGAATTGCATTTAGGCATGGCTGCTCGCAATCTCGGCATTCATGTGTCAACCCCTGTCTTTGATGGTGCCAATGATGATGATCTTTGGGCAACTGTTAAAGAAGCGGGTATGGCTAGTGATGGTAAGAGTGTCTTATACGACGGACGTACTGGTGAAGCATTCCATAATCGTGTGTCTGTTGGGGTCATGTACTACATGAAACTTGCCCACATGGTTGACGATAAGATTCATGCACGTTCGATCGGACCATACTCATTAGTGACGCAACAACCTCTTGGTGGTAAAGCACAATTTGGTGGGCAGCGTTTTGGTGAAATGGAAGTTTGGGCACTTGAAGCGTATGGTGCCGCTTATACGTTGCAAGAAATCTTGACTTACAAGTCTGATGATGTTGTTGGTCGTGTTAAAACTTATGAAGCTATTGTCAAAGGTGATTCAATTCCTAAGCCTGGTGTTCCAGAATCATTCCGTGTTTTGGTCAAAGAAATGCAATCCTTAGGCCTTGATATGAAGGTTCTCGATGCTGATCATCAAGAAATTGAATTGCGTGATATGGACGATGAAGATAGTGAAGTCGTCAATAACGATGCTTTGCAGAAATATGCTGATGAGCAAGACAAGAAGCATCAGGAAGAAGTTGCTCGTAAAGCCTTGGAAGAATTAACTGGAAAAGGCAATGCGGTTGAAGCAGATAAAGCTGATAAATAAGTTTAATGACTGAAAATTACAGGGAGGTCTAAATCTTTGATCGATGTAAATAAGTTTGAAAGTATGCAGATCGGACTTGCATCGCCAGATAAGATTCGTAGTTGGTCATATGGCGAAGTAAAAAAGCCTGAGACGATCAACTATCGAACTTTGAAACCCGAACGTGATGGTTTGTTTGATGAACGCATTTTCGGACCAACAAAAGACTGGGAATGTGCCTGTGGTAAGTACAAACGTGTCCGTTATAAGGGTATTGTCTGTGATCGCTGCGGTGTTGAAGTGACACGCTCAAAAGTTCGTCGCGAACGAATGGGTCATATTGAATTAGCTGCACCAGTCACACATATTTGGTATTTCAAGGGAATTCCTAGCCGAATGGGTCTTGTTTTGGACATGAGCCCACGTGCTTTGGAAGAAATCATTTACTTTGCTTCATACGTTGTCATCGATCCTGGTGAAACAACGCTAGAACGCAAGCAATTGATGACTGAACAAGAATACCGGGAACGAATGGAAGAATTCAATGGTAAATTCAACGCCAAAATGGGTGCTGAGGCTATCAAAGAATTACTCCAACAAGTTGATCTCGATAAAGAAGTTGTTGAGTTAAAAGAAGATTTAAAGAGTGCTCAAGGTCAGAAACGGACACGTGCTATTCGTCGTTTGGACATCTTGGATGCCTTCCGTCAATCCGGCAATCAACCAGAATGGATGATCATGGATGCCATTCCGGTTATTCCACCAGATTTACGGCCAATGGTTCAATTGGAGGGTGGCCGTTTTGCCACTTCTGATTTGAATGACTTGTATCGTCGTGTGATCAACCGAAATAATCGTCTGAAACGATTATTAGATTTGAACGCACCAAGTATTATCGTTCAAAATGAAAAGCGGATGCTTCAAGAAGCCGTTGATGCTTTGATCGATAATGGTCGTCGTGGGCGTCCGGTTGCCGGTCCTGGTAATCGTCCATTGAAGTCACTTTCACATATGCTTAAAGGTAAGCAAGGCCGTTTCCGTCAAAACTTACTTGGCAAGCGTGTCGATTACTCTGGTCGTTCTGTTATTGATGTTGGTCCTACATTGAAATTCTATCAATGTGGTGTTCCTCGTCAAATGGCACTTGAGTTATTCAAGCCGTTCGTCATGCACGAATTGGTCAAACGCGATATTGCTTCAAATATCAAAAATGCAAAACGTAAAATTGAGCGTCAAGACGATGATGTCTGGGATGTTTTGGAAGACGTTATCAAAGAAAGACCAGTTCTTTTAAACCGTGCACCAACATTGCACCGTTTGGGTATTCAAGCTTTTGAACCCGTCTTAGTTGATGGTAAGTCAATTCGTTTACACCCACTTGCTTGTGAAGCCTACAATGCCGATTTTGATGGTGATCAGATGGCTATTCATGTGCCGCTATCAGATGAAGCACAAGCCGAAGCGCGTATGCTGATGTTAGCAGCTCATCATATTTTGGCACCTAAAGATGGCAAACCAATCGTTACACCTTCACAGGACGTTGTTTTGGGTAATTATTATTTGACCCTTGAAGAACGCGGACGCGAAGGCGAGGGCATGATTTTCAAAGATATCGGCGAAATCATGACGGCTATGCAAAATGGCGATGTTCATTATCATACTCGTATTGGATTAGCGATTAATTCAATGCCTAAGAAGCCATTTGCTGAGGAATATCGTCAGGGTGTCTTGGTAACGACTGTTGGTAAGGCAATCTTTAACCAAGTTTTACCTGAAGATTTCCCATATCTGAACGAACCAACTGAGAAAAACTTAGTTGATCAGGACTTGAGTGAATATTACTTAAAGCCTGGTGAAGATATTCATGCTAAATTAGCAGAAATTGAGCTGGTAACACCATTCAAGAAGAGCTTCTTGTCTGATATTATCGCGCAAGTATTTAAAGATTATAAAGTTCAACGTACTTCTGAGTTGCTCGATGATATGAAAGAATTAGGTTATACAGTATGTACAATTTCTGGCATTACTGTCGGAGTTGCCGATGTACCAACGATGCCTGATAAAGATCGTATTGTTGACGACGCTCATAAGAAAGTTACAAACATTTCGAAACAGTTCCGTCGTGGTTTAATCACTGATCAAGAACGTCATGATCGTGTGATCACTATTTGGAATGACGCTAAAGATGAAATTCAACAAGAATTGGTTGACTCGTTTGATCCTGCCAACCCAATTTCGATGATGAGTGATTCTGGTGCCCGTGGTTCGATTTCTAACTTTACACAGTTAGCTGGTATGCGTGGATTAATGGCCGCTCCTAACGGTGGTATGATGGAAGTTCCTGTAACTTCTAACTTCCGCGAAGGTTTGTCTGTCATGGAAATGTTCATGTCTACCCATGGTGCTCGTAAAGGTATGACTGATACGGCTTTGAAGACGGCCGATTCTGGATATTTGACACGTCGTTTAGTCGATGTTGCACAAGACGTTATCGTTCGTGAAGAGGATTGTGGTACTGATCGTGGGATCGTCATTAAGGCTATTCGTGAAGGCAATGAACTGATCGAATCACTTTATGATCGTCTAGTTGGTCGTTATCTACAAAAATCGATCGTTGATCCAGAGACTGGCGAAATTATCGCCACTCGTGGTCAATTAGTTAGTGAAGACATTGCGCATGCAATTGTTGATGCAGGTATCGAGCAAGCGACAATTCGTTCCGTCTTTACTTGTGACACTAAACACGGTGTCTGCAAGAAATGTTATGGTTATAACTTGGCTACTGGTGAAGAGGTTGAAGTTGGTGAAGCAGTTGGTACAGTTGCTGCTCAGTCAATCGGTGAACCCGGTACTCAGTTAACCATGCGTAACTTCCATTCCGGCGGTGTTGCCGGTGGTGAAGATATTACTCAAGGGTTACCTCGTGTTCAAGAAATTTTTGAAGCTCGTAATCCTAAGGGTCTTGCAGTTATCACTGAAGTTAATGGGACAATTGCGTCGATCGATGAGAATCCAGCAGAACATACACGTGAAATCACCGTTGAAGGTGCGACTGACACGAGAACATATAGTGTTCCTTATGCTTCGAGTGTTGCTGTTGCTGAAGGCGATCATGTTGAACGTGGTGCCAAGTTAACTGGTGGTTCAATCGATCCTAAGCAACTAATTCGGATCTGCGATGTGATCACGACTGAAAACTACCTGTTGTCCGAAGTTCAAAAGACTTATCGGATGCAGGGTGTTGAAATCGGCGATAAGCACGTCGAGGTCATGGTTCGGCAGATGTTACGTAAAATCCGTGTACTCGACCCTGGCGATACTGATATTTTGCCAGGTACATTACTGGATATTGCGGACTTCACTGAACAAAACCAAATCACACTGGTTAAGGGTGGTATTCCTGCAACGGGTCGTCCTGTCTTACTTGGAATTACTAAGGCATCATTGGAAACAAATAGTTTCTTATCTGCCGCATCATTCCAGGAAACAACTCGTGTTCTGACGGACGCTTCGATTCGTGGTAAGAATGATCCGCTGATCGGTTTGAAAGAAAATGTTATCATTGGTAAAATCGTTCCTGCGGGTACTGGTATGGCGAAGTATCGTCATATGGAACCTGAAATGGTCGGTGTTTCCTCCCAAAGTATTTACTCAATTTCTGATATTGAAAAACAAATGAAGGAAAAGAGTCAAGCTGAGGCTACTGAAGCAACTAAAGATAGCAAAAAATAAGTTTAGATAGTCATCTTTTTAAAAACTCATTTTACACAGGATCACAACCTTAATTCAGTTGTGGTTCTGTTTTTTGGGTCTTTGTCAAATAGTGTTGGTGGAGATTTATGAGCGATATCTGAATTTACAGATATCGCTTT
>NZ_RHOW01000051.1 GCF_003946215.1 Lapidilactobacillus mulanensis | reverse complement strand
CATGCCGTTCAAGAATGTGCATAAACACTTTAATTATTTGATTGTCCTCTTGACAGGAGCCGAGCCGCGTTTTGCTTTTTTTGCGTTCTGAAAGCTAAGCCCTACCCTTTTCAATTAACGGATACAAAAGTCGCCTTCCTCGTCGCGATTTGGCGATATCGATTTGACGAAACGGATTTGGCAAAACCGATTCCGCGTGGACAGCTTATTTGGACCGACCCTAGCCACAATAATAGCTTGAAAGAGCATTTTCTGACGACCAAAAGGTTCAATTATCATGAGCTTATTCAAGAATTTGACATTTTAAAAGGAAACGCTAACATATTTTTATAATTTATGGTATAAATAAAGTGGTTAGGATCAGTTAAAGTCAATTATCATGCTTCAGCCGATCCTGACTAACCAACGCTGACCCTCAGTGAAGCGTTGGTTTTTGTATGATATTTAGACGATCTATACGAAAAAAACGCCAAAAAATAAGCACCCCCTTTGATGGGTGGCGCTTATTTTTTGGCTTGTTTCAAAGGTGATTTAAATTAAGCTTGTGGATGATAGAATTGGCGATTATCCAAACCAAAGATCCGTTCGCTAAATGTTCCCGGTTCGGTTTTGACCATTGCTTTTGAGATCATGTTGATCGACGCATCAAGTTCATCGATGTAATGAAGCACTTCGGCCTCTAACAGCTTCGGCCGCTCTGGCGAACCATACTCCAACAGACCGTGATGAGACAAGACCATGTGGCGCAATAACAAAATATCCTCATCATTCTCGGAAAGTTTCAACGCCTGACAAGCTAACACGATCTGTTCGTCGATCAAAACAATATGGCCGATCAAATTACCGGGTACGGTATATTCCGTCCCGATCGAACCACTCAGCTCAATGGTCTTACCCAAATCATGTAGGATCGTTCCAGATAATAACAGTGAGTAATTGATTTGGTCGTATTGCTGGCTGATCGACTTCGCCAAGCGCATCATACTTAGTGTATGAAACGCTAACCCACCGGTAAAATCATGGTGATTGGATTTAGCGGCGGGATGTTCATAGAACTCTTTTTGATATTTTTGCAAAAGAAAACGGACGATCCGATTCCATTTTGCATTTTGAATATCGAAGATCGCTTTTTGAATTTCATCCTGCATTTCTGCCGCCGACATGGGGGCTTGCACCACGAACTGGCTAGCTTGGAAGCCTTCATTAGGATCCACTAAGAACAACTTCGTGATCTTAACTTGTGGCTGGCCATTATAAAGATCGCGTTGACCCTCCAGATGCACCAACGCACCACTGGCGAAATGCTGAATATCATCGTCTTTGGCATCCCAATACATCCCGGTGATTTCACCCGTTCGATCTTGAAAAACTAACGAAATGAATCGCTTGCCATTTTTAGCCACACGCACTTCAGCCTGTTTGATCATGACAACGATTTGAAATGCGGTGCCATTTTTGAGATTAGCGAGTTGTACTGCCACTGCTGCTCACCCCTTTGATTAATCTTGGTACAATTCCATAATTGGTTTAGTGACGATTTGATTCAATTCATCCATCACACTGTTCATTTCACGTTCACGGGTCATCAAGTCATTCATCAGATCGATCTTCATCAGTTTGCCACTGAAATCGCGCATTCTTTGCACATCATCGTCGGTAATTTCTTCACCAGCATTTTGCTTCTGCTGAAATTCGGCTTGCAACTTCTCCATTTGTTGGAATAGACCGTAGGCAATTGGATCGGCCTTCATCTGTGCGAAAGCACCTTTCAATGCGGCGTATTGTGGGGTCTGACGTAAAGCCGCCGCCATTTCGTTAGCATTATCGTAAATATTGACAGTCATCTTTCTAACTCCTTTATGATTGTGAACATGACGATCGTTCGCAGCCAATAATCAATTATGGCTGAGATCAGATTCATGAACATCTTTATTTTATTGGCCAAAGAGACCTTTGACATCATTATACCATTCATTGACCTTATCTTTGGCATTATTCAGCGTATCACCGACACTATTTCCAAAATCATCTAACCAGCCATCGCCATTATCACTGCCAGCCTGGCCGTTTTCGGATGCAATCGATGCCGCGTCCTCGGTCGTGAAACTCGTGTGTGGCGTATAAGGCAGAATATTAGTCATTTCTTGCTTAAAAATACCGGCGATATAACTACTGGTCAGATAATGTTGCTCGTCGGTTTTATCATAGCCTAGCCAGGTTGCCGTGACAATATCAGGCGTATAGCCAATGACCCACTGATCTTTGGTCCCACTGCCTGGATAACTGTCGGGAACCTCAGTACTGCCGGTCTTACCAGCGACATTATAACCGACAGGCTTGGCGTTTTTACCCGTGCCTTCGTTGAACACGCCTAACATCATACTGGTCATCGTTTCAGCATTCTTCTGACTTAATACAGTCTTGCTCTCCGTCTTCGTTTTATCCACAATCACGGCGCCAGTTGCATCCACGATTTTGGTTATAAAATGGGCGGTCGTCATCTTACCATTATTTGCAAAAGCGGTATAGGCCTGTGCCATTTGGATGGGTGAGACCCCAGTTTGCAAGCCACCAAGAGCTAGGGCAAGGTTCTGATCGGCTTCGGGCACATCGAGACCAAATTTTTCGACCGACGCCACGCCTTTGCTGATCCCAATTTGATCCAGCAACCAAACGGCCGGCACATTGCGACTTTGTGCGAGTGCTTCATACATTGGGACCTGTCCTAAATAAGTGCCATCCACATTGGTTGGGTGATATTTATTTTTACCGAAAGTCATGTCCTTGTCGGTCAGTTCGGAGTCATAATGATAGCCGTTTTCCAAGGCTGGCGCATAGACCGCCAGTGGCTTGATCGTCGAACCAGGTTGGCGTTTGATCATGGTCGCGTAATCATAGCTGCGAAAAGTGTGTTCGCCACGCCGACCGACCACGGCCAAGACGCCGCCGGTTTTTGGATCCAACGAAACAGACCCGGATTGCGGCATCGTGCCATCGGCGGCATTTTGTGGAAATAGCCAGGTTTCATTATAGGTATTTTGCATTTGCGTTTGATAATTCTGGTCTAAACTCGTATAAATTTTATACCCTTTATTTAAAATGTCAGACTCAGAAATATCATAATCATTGATTGCCTCATTGATTACGGCATCAAAATAATAAGGGTAGCGATAATTAGTCGCGGATGAATACGTATTGGTAATAGTCAACTTCTCTTGCTTAGCTGCCGTGGCTTCTGAGTCTGTTAAATAGTCCGTCTGCGTTTCGAGATCCAACACCAGATTACGACGACTAGTTGCATTATCTGCATGTTTAATGGGATCATAGAAACTAGGGCTACGCAACATCGCGGCCAAAGTCGCCCCTTGAGCCGTCGTCAACTGACTGGCATCGCGGCCAAAGTACCGCTTAGACGCATCTTGCACGCCCCAGACGCCATTGCCAAAATACGCGTTATTCAAATACATCGTCAACACGTCTTTCTTGCTATAGACACGATTGATTTCGACGGCCATGAATAATTCGGCAATTTTACGACCAAAAGTCTGTTTCTGAGACAGCAACTTATTCTTGGCAAGTTGTTGGGTGATCGTACTCCCACCACCGGTAATGGTGCCATGATGGAGTACATAACTCAGACCAGCTCGTGCGATTCCCTTAATGCTAAAGCCGAGATTGGAATAGAAAGTCCGGTCTTCGGTGGCGATCACCGCGTTCTGCACACTTTTAGAAATTTGGGGAAGCTCCACAAAAGTCCCTTTTTGTGAATACAAACTCCCCGCCTTCTTGCCATCTCGATCCATGACTTCGGTAACGGTCTTAAATGAGGCCTTCAGACTGCCAACATCGGCTGTTTTCGCCTTGATCGTATAAAAGGTCGAGACCCCCATAAAAACCGTCAGAACGATCAAAATCAGCCAACGCGTCAATTCGATATGTCGCCAAGCGACTTTAAATCTTCGCCAAAATCGGCTAAGATAGGGATGACTTTCTCCCCAGTGATGTTTCTTTTCTGTTTGTTTACGTTTCATTAATATCAACCATCCAATAGGCTCAATTTTACCACGAACCCAATTGTTTCCATCGGCCTCGCGCCGCATTTAATGATTTTTTATAGTAACCGCGAAGGAGCCCCACATGCAAACCCACTTTTTAGAATATCTTCCGGCCGACTTGGCGCCGATGACGATACGTCAGCTCTTGCGGAAATGGCTGATCCCGCGCAAGTGGCAACATTTACTACGCATCCAAGAAAAAATCACAGTCAATCACCATTATCATCATTTTGATGAATTAGTGCACGGGGGCGATCTGATCGAAATGAACTTCGACTTTTTACCTGAAAATACACAACATTATTTACCTGCGACTGACTACCAGCCGGAAATATTATACGAAGATGCCACAACAATCATCGTCAATAAACCCGCAGGATTGAAGACACACCCGAATCGCCCCGATGAGACTGGCTCGATGCTGAATTTTTTGCAGGCCGAATATCCCGACATCTTGATTGTGCATCGTCTCGACCAACAAACTAGCGGCGCCTTGCTCGTCGCTAAAAATACCGTCGCGGTCCCCATTTATAATCGTCAACTCACTTTGAAAGTGATGCGGCGTGACTATTTGGCTTGGGTCAGCGAACCCACTACACTGTCCGATCAGGGCGGCATTTCCTTGCCGATCGGCCCAGATCCGACCGACAAGCGTAAGTTCTGCGTCGACGATCAATCCGGCTTGTCCGCACAAACCAACTATCGCGTCTTGCGCCGAACCGAATCGGCAGCTTTGGTGGCTATTTCTTTAGAAACCGGACGCACCCATCAGATCCGCGTGCATTTTGCCGCCATCGGTCACCCCATCGTCGGCGATCCCTTGTATAATCCAGCCTATCAACCCGCACAGAAAATGTTGCTGCACGGCTATCAACTCCACTTTTATCCACCCTTTCAATTTAACGAACAACAAATCAGTGCACCACTACCAGAATACTTCCCCAAATAAAAAATCGTTGCCGTCGTGATCAACCTGATCGTAGACAGTAACGATTTTTATTATTTAGATTTAATATAATTGGTTCCATTTTCTTTCGGACCAACTGCCTTGCCGAGGAATAAGACTAACACGACAATTGTTAAAACGTATGGTGCACATTGTAAGTAAACCGAGGGAATTTTGGAAATGACCGGTAATTGTCCGCCGATGATGCTGAGACTCTGAGCAAAGCCGAAGAATAACGCGGCACCCATGGCACCAATTGGATTCCATTTACCGAAGATCATCGCCGCCATCGAAATGAACCCTTGACCAACGATCGTCCCGGCAGAAAAATTACCCGAAATCGACTGTGCAAAGACCGCACCACCGATCCCACCGAGTAAACCGGAAATTAAAACACCCGCATATTTGTAGCCATACACATTAATACCTAATGTATCAGCCGCCTGCGGATTTTCACCGACAGAACGCAAACGCAAGCCAAATTTAGTCTTGAACTGGATCCACCAAGCAATAATGGCAACCACGATGGCAATGTAGGCCATGATCGAAGTATCCTTGAAGAGAATCGGACCGATCACGGGAATTTTGGAAATGGCCGGAAACGTGAAATAACCAAAGCTTTGGGCAATATTATCTGTCTGCCCCTTAGCATAAATCGCTTTGACTAGGAAAACGCTCAAGGCAGGCGCTAGCAAGTTGATCACCGTGCCACTAACAATATGGTCGGCGCGGAAATTGATTGTGGCCACCGCATGCAAAGCAGAAATAGCCACACCAACGACACTGGCAACCAGTAATGCGATCCAAGGAGTCGCCTTACCGAAAGTGTCGGCAAACGTCAAGTTGAAAACAACCGAGCTGAACGCACCCATGACCATGATACCTTCCAAACCAACGTTAACGACCCCACTATGTTCAGAGAAGGAACCCCCAACCGCAGTGAAAATCAGCGGTGTGGAAAAAACAAGGGTCGAAGAAACAATGAGGGCAAGCATACTCACCATATTCATTTTGTGGATCCTCCCTTCTTCTGTTCATCCGTGACCGCCACCGTTGCTTTAGAATCGGTACGGGCGGCGATTTGTTCAGTCTCACGATTCTGACGTTGCTTGAACAATAAGCCGATCACATAATCGATCGCCACGAAGAAAATAATGCTGGCAATCACGATGCTGACAATTTCGAATGGCACGCCTGCACCGGTCTGCATGCCTAAGCCACCAATTTTGAGAACACTGAACAACAATGCAGAAAGTAAAATTCCGACTGAACTACCGCTACCTAGCAAGGAAACGGCCATACCATCGAAACCGATCGATAATGAAGCAGTCTGAGTGAAGAAGTTCTGATAAGTCCCGAGACCTTCGACAACACCGCCAAGACCCGCCAACGTGCCAGAAAGTACCATCGACATGATAATGGTTCGTTTGCTACTCATCCCCGCATATTCGGAGGCAAATGGATTCATCCCAACTGCGCGGATCTCAAAGCCAAGCGTGGTTTTTTTCATAATGACCCATACTAAAACTAAGGCAATGAGGGCGATAAACAAGCCCCCATGAACACGCGAACCGCCAAATAGATTACTCAACCAATCCATTCGTAGGCTGGCGTGTGAGCTAATTGTCTTAGTTGCATCCTGGCTCGAACGGAAACTGGCCGGCATGGCACTCTGCAATAAATACGTGCTCACATAAAGCACCACATAGTTCAACATGATGGTCACAATAACTTCACTCGTCCCGAAATAGGCACGCAAGAACCCAGGAATTGCAGCGGTCAAGGCACCTGCCAACGCGCCGACAATGATGGCCAGTGGCAAGAGGATATAAGTCGGTAGGTTAGGAAAAGCTAGTGCGATCCAAATACTGCCGACCCAACCCGCGAGTGCTTGACCAGAAAGACCAATATTGAAGAAGCCGGCAGAACTCGCAACTGAAAAACCTAATGCCGTCAAAATCAGCGGCGTTGCTTGTCGCAACGTTTCACCAATGGAGGAAGTCGTTCCTAAGGCACCACGGATCATAGAAGCATAGGCTTGAACAGGTGAATAACTAAAAATCAACATAATAATAGCACCGACAAGAAAACCGGCGATAATCGAAATCAATGGTACCAGAACTTTTTTGACTGGTTGACTGACTTTTAGCATTATTTCACCTCCTGAGCTGCTGCTTGCTTACTCGAACCGGCCATCAAAAGACCCAGTTCTTGTTCAGACGTGGTTTCAGGTCGAACTTCTCCGGCAATTTTACCGTCATGTAAAACAATGATCCGGTCAGACAAGTTCATGATTTCATCGAGCTCGAAACTGACCAGCAACACAGCCTTACCCTGATCACGCTGATCGATCAGCTGACGGTGAATGTATTCGATTGCCCCAACGTCCAGCCCACGTGTTGGCTGACTTACGATGATCAAGTTGGCATCGCGATCCAACTCACGAGCGATGATTGCCTTTTGTTGGTTACCACCAGATAGTTCACCGGCCTTCAATTGCTCGTTGGTCGTTCGAATATCATACGTTTTGATCAAACGAAGTGCGTGTTGCCGAATTTTTTTGTAATCGAGGATGCCATGGCGACTGAGTGGCGACTTGTAATAAGTCTGCAACGCTAAATTCTCCGCCAATGACATTTGTAAAACTAACCCATATTTGTGCCGGTCTTCAGGAACATGCGACACGCCGGTTTCGGTGATTTTCCGTACGGGGGCATTGGTGAGATCATGGCCTTCGATCTCAATCGACCCACCAGCAACTTTACGCAATCCGGTCAAGGCTTCGATCAATTCCGTTTGTCCATTACCGTCAATTCCGGCGATACCTAGAATTTCTCCGGAATGAACGGTGAAATCTATGCCTTTGACTGCAGCAATACCGCGACTTTCCTTGACTTCAAGGTGTTTGACATTGAGAATCGGCTCGCCAATTTTTGCAGGTGACTTCGGCACTTTGAAAGTGACACTATGTCCAACCATCATTGTTGCTAATTCTTCGCTTGACGTCTTGGCAACGTCAACCGTACCAATACTCTTACCGCGACGAATAACTGTACAACGATCCGCGGCTAGCTTGATTTCGACCAATTTATGGGTGATCAGAATGATCGACTTGCCTTCGGCGACCAAACCCTTCATGATTTCAATCAATTCATCAATTTCTTGAGGCGTCAACACAGCCGTTGGTTCGTCAAATATCAAAATATTTGCGCCCCGATAAAGTGTCTTCAAAATCTCGGCACGCTGTTGCATCCCGACCGAAATATCACTGATTTTAGCCGTTGGATCCACTGACAGGCCATAATGATCAGAAAGCTCCTGAATTTCCTTTTGCGCCTGTTTACGATTGATCACACCGCCCGTGCTAGGCTCGTTACCAAGAATAATATTTTCCGTCACGGTAAATGCATCCACCAACATAAAATGCTGATGAACCATCCCAATGCCTAATTGATTGGCGACAGTGGGATTGTCGATCTTGACCGGTTCTCCATTGATTAGAATTTCACCGGAAGTCGGCGCCAATAGACCGGATAAAATATTCATTAAAGTTGACTTACCAGCACCATTTTCGCCTAAGAGCGCGTGGATCTCGCCAGGTTTGACCTTGAGATCAACCTCGTCATTAGCCTTAAAGCCGGAAAAATCCTTGGTGATCTTGCGCATTTCAATGACGTAATCTGATTTTGTCATCGCTACCTCCCTTTCTTTGAGTCCATACTCAATCTTTTTTTAAATAACACTAGTGGTGACAAAAATACTCCCTTGCTCAACTGCTTGAGCGAAGGAGTATCGTCAGTCTATACGCTTTTACTTAGCAGGATGTTCCGACACTTTAATTGTGCCATCAATGATGGCTTTCTTAGCAGTCGCAACCGCACTCTTGGCCTTTGTTGAAAGCTGACCGTCAGTCAAACCAACGCCGTCTTCTTTCAAACCATAAGTTAAGTGCTTGCCACCAGGGAATTTACCCTTCATAGCCAAGTTTGACAAATCTTCAGTCACACTACCCACACCCTTAAGTGTTGATGTCAACGTAAAGTTAGCTGCTTTGCCATCTTTGGTCGTGTACTTACCTTCATCAGATTGGTCACGGTCAACACCGATGACCCAAACTTTTTTAGATCCATCTTGGTTAATTGCCTTTGCTTCTTGGAACACACCATTACCAGTTGCACCAGAAGCGTGGAATATAATATCAGCGCCTTGTTGATACATCCCTTGAGCAATAGATTTACCCTTGTCTGGAGCGTTAAAGTCGCCTGCATATTGATTGATGATCTTAACAGACTTGCCTAATTCCTTAGCACCAGCATTAACGCCTTCGGTAAACCCAGCGTCAAAACGATCGATTACATCGCCCTTAACACCACCGATAAAGCCGACAGTATTAGTCTTTGTTGAATACGCTGCAGCAATACCAGCCAAATATGAAGCTTCGTTATCTTTAAATGTTGCAGAAACAACATTCTTTACACCTGAAATTGAATCATCAATAATGACAAAGTTTGTTTTAGGAGATTTCTTCGCGGAAGTCTTAATAGCTGGTTGTAATTTATAACCAATCCCGAAGATCGTTTTGAATCCAGCTTGTGTTGCTTGATCAATATTCGGAATGTAATCGGATTCGTTTGAAGATTGGAAATATTGGAAACCGGAATTCCCACGGCTCAATTTATGAGCCTTACCCCAAGCCTGCAATCCTTCCCAAGCAGATTGGTTAAACGAACGGTCATCAACACCACCCGTATCGGTGATCAATGCAACTGTATCTTTCGTTTTGCTCGAATCACTCGAGGTAGTACTTGTTCCAGATTTCTTCCCGGCACAACCGACCAAAGTTAGTGCAATGACTGCAGTAGTTACCGCTGCAGCTAAAACTTTTGCTTTTTTCATTTCTGTAAAGCCCTCCTCAAAGTTTGATTGCTAATCTTTAGATCCTTAAAACCGAATTAAGTCATAATGAATCATCTTGGAGTGATGACTCATGGTGTTGAGATAAATATATCTCGAGAAATTGGATCCGACCAAGCACTGCAACAAATTCATGCCCGAACGTTCTTTATCAAACTTATCAAAATAGTTAGTCTATGTCAAGGTAAAAAAATACTATACCAATCGTGTATTTCGAGTGAATATCCTTGGTGAAATTGCTTTACCAGAACAGCCCGAAAACTTGGCTAACTTAAAGTCGGTGAAATTAAATTCAGTTTCCCAACTCTGCCTGACCATCTGCTAGGTAACGCGCAAAATCTGTGGACGGAACCATTGCGCCACCAGTTGACCAGACAATATGGGTCGAATTTGCTAACGGATATTCAGATGCAAGTGCTTCTTGGCACTGCTTCAAAATCGCAAAGCCGCTCGCTGCTGAAGGTTCAACTTTAATTTTCTCGGTTTGATAGAGCCGTGCCAATTCCGCCATCATTTGTTCATCAGGAAAAGTCGCCGATCCTAGCAATAAAGTCTTCATGAATTTGCCAGCGATCCGTGATGGGCGGCCAACTGCCAACCCATCGGCCTTGGTGATCCCATCAATTCCCACGTCATAGACCGAAATTTGATCGTTCAATCCCGTCATCATTCCCAATGTCACGGATGGAATATGTGTCGGTTCAGCAAAAATCGGGTGTACATTTTTACCGAAGACTTCCTTGAGACCAAACGCAACGCCACCAGGGCTACCACCGACGCCAGCAGGCAAATAAACGAACAGCGGGTGTTCTTCATCCACCTTGATCCCCTGTGCCTTCAGCTGACCTTGTAAGCGCAATGCAGCCACAGAATAGCCTAAGAATAGATCGACAGATCCCTCATCATCGATAAAATAAACTTTGGGATCCATTGCGGCCTGTTTACGTCCAGCGGTGATTGCATTGGAGAAATTATCATCGTATTCAACGACGACAGCACCCTTCGCGCGTAGCAGATCTTTTTTCCATTGAGCCGCATCTGAAGACATGTGAACAGTCGTTTGGAAACCGAGCTTCTGCGCCACAATACCAATGGACAGCCCTAGATTACCAGTAGACCCCACCGCAATACCATACTGGCTAAATAATTCTTTGAATTCCGAATTGGCTAAAATTGCGTAATTGTCTTCATACACTAATATACCCGCTTCGACGGCAATTTTTTCTGCAAATTTCAAAACTTCATAAATACCGCCACGAGACTTGATCGATCCAGAAATGGGTAATAAATTATCAGCCTTTAGCAATAATTGACCGACAAGTGGTTGTGCCTGCGACCGACTGATTGCGGTCTGCATATCTGGTATCGGAATCAATGGGGATTCTAGAATACCTTTCGTAGGTAAAGTTTCTGGAAATGCAACCTCGAAATATTTTGCAAAGCGTTGAAATCTGGCTTCCGCATCGAAAATATTAGCCAATCCGATCGGTAATGCGGCCTTCTGTTGATAATCAGGGTTTTGCCAAAATAATGGTTGTCCCTCGATCAATTGATCTACTTGAGGAAAATCTTGAACAAGTTTATTCACATCCAGCATTTCTTGATCCGTCCTTACTTTATTTCTTAGTCTAAGTATACCTATTTTCAATTGACCTGAGAACAAAAATGAGAAGATTTAATTTAATAAACTATGTATCCAGATTATTTGGGTCGTTGGACTCGAGGACAAAAAGGACAAAGAAATGACCTAGCTAAACATTATCCAGCTAGGTCATCCTTGTACGTAAAGAGGTTACAAACGCATTCTGCTTACTTTTGTTAATATCTAAACACCTCATACTATTCAATTGTGACAAGAAGCTAATCTACTACGCATTCACTTTGTTATATCTGTCTGCTATCCGTATACTTAACGGCTTTTTAGTTTTGCTGCTAAACTGCTTCTTGCTTGGTTGTGTTGTCTAAATAACTTCAGACAGCCACCTCCATAATCCGTTTTTAATTCTAGAATTCTGCTTATCTCACAGCTTTTCTAGTTTACTCCCTGAAAATCAGGGTTTCTTTAAACGTTCTTATTCGAGCAATGGTATTCGAACTGGATTTAAAATCTACTTAGACTTCATCTGTTGGATCTTAAATCGTTGTGCTTGTCTGAATCTTATTTCCTGAGAACTATTGCTGTTGTGCCCTTCAGGCTATACAGTTGTTCCCAGTGACACATCTCAACTTTGGCCTTCGTTGAGTATCACTTGACCGATGATCATCAGTTCTAACTTGCTAGTTTGATAATCCTATCAGGGACTAGCTTGTCGTCTGTTCCTCTTTACAAGTACATCATAGCATCTAATGTAATCGGTTGCAAGCGAAAAGCTCGATCTTTTTAATCTATTTTTTTATCGTTTGTAAAGGCTGAATTGACCACATTTACGGCCCTATTCCGTGACGATTTGGTCAGATATTGCAGGTTCGTAAATAGAAATGTTCCGCTGGTTTACAATCAAGGAGATTCAAGATCACTTCCTCTCCGTTTGTTTGCTATGTAGTCCGGAAACGAATCTTTGCTGACTACAGAAGTGCAGGTTCGAATCCCACTTCCTCCTTCTGACATCATTTGTCCGTTCACAGGATAAATGCATGCCTGCGTTCTGAGCATAAGTGAATGGCGATTGATTTCTATGTCTAAGTAAATAACACGCTCAAGGAATAATCATGATGCCAGAACTCAATAATTTATTTTCAATTTTTTTAAAATAAAAAAAATAAGTCTGTATCCTAATTGTATCAAGAGATATAGCCCTATTTTGTCAATTGATACCGGAACCCATTTCGGTATCAATTCGGTATCAATTTCTTTTTTTACACCCACTTTCGCAGGTAAACAAAAAAGACAGAACGCTGATAAATCAACGTTCTGTCTTCTTAAAATGGTACCTGAAACATCCATAATGCCGGTGATCGGAGTCGAACCGATACTCCCGTGAAGGAACTGGATTTTGAGTCCAGCGCGTCTGCCAATTCCGCCACACCGGCATAAAGTGCTTATGGCTTAATATACCAAAGGTGGTAATCGGATTTGAACCGACGATGAAGGTTTTGCAGACCTCTGCCTTACCACTTGGCTATACCACCATAATTCGCTATTTATCAGTTTTAACAACTGAATTGGGTTAGCTGGATTCGAACCAGCGCATGACAGAGTCAAAGTCTGTTGCCTTACCGCTTGGCTATAACCCAATAAAAAAGGGCGGTATGTGGGGATCGAACCCACGCGTGCCGGTACCACAAACCGGTGTGTTAACCACTTCACCAATACCGCCATAATGGCAAACAGGGATAGTAGGAATTGAACCCACACTGACGGTTTTGGAGACCGTAGTTCTACCTTTAAACTATATCCCTAAAAATTAA